>JASFHG010000078.1:0-10147 GCA_050123355.1 Planctomycetia bacterium | reverse complement strand
AGCGTGATTGACGAAATGGGCGTGTTTTGTTATATTGATTTATCGTTGTCGCAAAGGTTCTATTGCTTTGCGGCGTGGCGCATGTTCGGTCGTTGAGACTGGCCTTTGGTTTAGAGGGACAAAGTAGTATCCCTCGATAGGAGTAATTCTTTTTCCGCTATTTTTCTGAGGAAGCGGTTCTCCGTGTGCGCCACGGTCTAGAGGTCTTTAAGATGTTGTTGCGACTATAGTCGTGCGCTCGTGGGGATCGGTTTCTCATTTTTCTCGGATTTGTCTATTTTTGTGCGTTCAGTACGGCGTTTGCGCTCGGGGTACGCGCGGATGGACAAGATATGGCTTTTTTGTTGGTTTGAATTTTGCAAAATGAGGAGAATTTCATGAGTCAATATAATCTACGAACCGTGTTCCGGCAGACGAGCAATTCTTTGTTGCGGAAGTTTTTTGAGAAGAAGGGGCATCGGTTGGAGGTTGAGTGGGAAGAGCTAAAAGAGACGCAGATTGACGGTGTTTACGAAGCGTTTTTGGCGTTGCCGGATGGGGTACGGCGGGAGTTGGACGTCAATCTGAAAGAGGTTTATGCGGTCGCAAAATCGGACGATGGCCCAAAGGCTTTGATGGAAAGGGCCGCTTTTTTGGGGTTGGATATTGTTGGTGAATGGGACCTGCATAAGAGCCGTTATGACAAAGCAATGTATGTTTTGCTCCATTATCCGAAAGTCTGGGAACAGGCTGTTGCACTGGTTTTTGCACAGAATCTTTCTTCGCGATATTGGTATCGATGTAATGGTTTGCCAAAGCATCCTCCCAAGGTTTCCGAAGCCGCATTGGAGGAACTAAGGCAAGCTATGTCGGCATTTTATTGGCAATCTCAAGGTCGCGGAGAGTTTTGTAGGATCGAACATGTCCAGCGAAACGAAAATCAGAATTATTTCTTTGTTTATCTTAGCGATCATGTGAGAAGTGTCATAGCCTGGGATGATGGTGGCCAATGCCATCGGACTCTTCAACGGAATGCATTCAGGGTCGTGTTTATTTTCGATCGCTCCATGGGCATATTGGACCTGTTCGCTCAGGGAGGGAAGAAGATGGCTCGGCCGCTGCAAGAGATTTTTGCCGCAACGATTCTCGGCATGGAACTTGAGCCGGAAGATGAGTCGATTCCTTATTCCGTAGATAAGTTGAAAAATGCTTCTTTTGAGTTTGTGACGGACCCGGAAGATGGAATTTCTCAGGTGGCGGTGCGCATGTTGAGAATGGTGCCGCGCGGCAATCCGGATAAAAAGATCATGGTCAAATTGCCGGTCAAGGGGCAGCCTGAGGATATTTATGTGTCGTTGGAAAACGATCTCAATCGGGAGAGTTTGCCTGCTGCACTTTTGGTAGTAGAGCGAGCTACGATCGCGATGCGGCTTGACGGCCGTGGCCGAAAAAAGGTGTTGCGATTTGATGTCGGTCCAAAATCTTGTACTTTAAAAAGCGAGTCGGAGCAGTTCCGTTTGCTCGGCGAGAAATATTTGAGGAGGTGGAAAATTGATCGATCTGCATGAAACCTTACCAAAAGCTTTGGAAGTATTCGACGATTCATCGGTTGATATCAAAACATTTTGGCTGTGCGCCCATACGGATCGCCCCTATTTTCCGTATGAACAGTTCATGGAATTTCCGAAGTCCGTTCGAAATGCTTTACTTGAGAAAGGCCTACTCAAAGAAGGGCCGTCTTCGCGTACCGTCGAATGCGACGGTTGCGAAGATGGCCATGTCGAGGAGGTGATCCAGGTGGAGGGTCCGGATGGCAAGCCCGGGTTCTTTATTCCTTGCCCGGAGTGTTTTAGCGTTGAAGTCGATCCCCGGCAGCTACGGCAGTGGTTGCCGGACTATGGTCAGGTTGCAAAATTTCTGGCTGAGTCGTTGCGATGCTTCGGTGGCATCACGGAAACCGTGCCGGACCGCCTGTGGAGCCTTGGAAAGACGACACTTTCACGGAAGCCACAGCCGGTTTGGTTGGCGAGACGTATTTTCAAGGACTTGGTTCCCCAATTGCCCGATTTGAGCAAAGGGGCCTTATTGGTCATGGGAGTGCCACCAACCCGAGACGTCGATACGACGCGTTTGATCAACGTGGATCAAATTACCCGGATCCAAGACGATCATGTTATGCTGGATTGCAAGATGGCGACGATCATGCTTGATAGTTTGAACGATACGGACAACATGCCGGACTTCATTTTCCGACGTAAAGGTTGGAATTGGCAAATCCGGTTCGATGGCGGTGAGGATCTCTCTTTTCCGAACTGGAAAGGTTTTCAGTACCTTCATCAGTTGCTCCTTTCGCCAGGGAAGCCGATCGATGCGCTCAACGCGATGGCCGGTGCTTCGGCGGAAACGTGTCGGCATCTCATGTCCACTCGCGATGCGATCGACAGTGGTTTTATGCCGTCCGACAACGCACTTTTGTCGGCGGCCGGCGAAGTGGCCGATTGGGAGGCAATACGCCAATATCGATCCGAGTTCCAGCGTCTGTTGGACGAAAAAGAGAAAGCTTCTCGAGCGAACTCATCGGTCGAATTGGCACAGATCGAGCAGGACTTGGCATTTTTCATCAATCAGGTAAACGAGGCAGTCGGGATAAGAGGCAACTTGAATCTGGCGAAAAACAGGCAGCGTCGAGTTGCCGACGCCTTTAGCAAGAGCGTGCGTCATGCACTCGACGAGTTGGAAAACTGGCATCCTGTGTGTTCTTCCCATCTTAGGCAGACGATCGTGTTCGGAAATCATCCTCTCTACCAACCAGTTGCCCCTCTCGATTGGGAGATAACCTCGATCCTGGTCTAAAAAATTTTTGAAAATTCGAGTCGACGTCAAATGTCGGCATTACGACGCCGGGTGTCGCCCCTTCAGCCTCGAAGGCGTGGCATCCGGCGTTTTTCATTAACGAAAAATTACTCGATTCATCAACGCGGAAGCGGAAGTGGTCGGGAACGCAGCCGGATACTGCATTCTCGACCACTTCCGTTTTTTGTGCGCCCGCCTTCCTCGGCGTTCCTGACCTTTCCCTGCCGTTTGTTAGGAAAGGTTTTTATTATGACCATCGACGCCAGCGCAATTCTGTCCAACAGTACCCAAAAAACGATTCGGCTTGCCGCCAAGAGCCTGATCGGAAAATGTGGCATTACCAAGAGCGACCTCGAAGATATCCATCAGGAAATCAGCCTGGATCTTCTCGAACGATTACCCAAGTTCGATCCCGGCAAGGCGAAATGGACTACGTTTGTTCAACGTGTCGTGAAACATAAAGTTGTGGTTTTGCTGCGTGAACGTTGTACCGAGAATGGAACAGGATTTCGCACACAGCAATCGATCGAAAAAGTTGTGGCTCAAGATGAATTCGAGAACGACGTGACGCTCGGCCAAACTCTTTTGAACACAAAATATCCCTCTGCCGAATGGACTGCCGAGGTTAAAGAGGCCTTGGAATCCTTGCCGGAGTCACACAGGGTGGTTTTCAATCTTTTAGTCGAAGGTTTTTCTATGCGGGGAATTGCCCGCCATCTAAACATTCCACGTACCACGCTGCGTGACGTCATCATTCGTGATCTTCGAGAAACTTTCGATTTTCTAAAAAATTCCAACTTTCCATCGCCCACTTAAAACTTCAGCGCGTATGAAAGGAATAGGGGGATATTTTTTCTGAAAACGCCTAAGGCCTATTTTGTTTTTGCGATCGGCGTACGCGCGAAGCAAGAGAATATATCCACAAAAACGTTAAGCGGAGATTCACCATGACGAAATCTCGTCGAAACAATCCGAACACCTCTCATCAAGCAGCCTGCGATGCCAAACTCTCCGGCTGGGCTGCTTCTCAGCGGGCGATCTGTCTGACACGAGTGAGTTCTCATCCGGGTCAGACCACCGCTGAAATTGCTCGTGCAACGAAAATGAAGCGACACATGACCAGCCGGGCGACGGGAGCAGCATTATGAAGTTTCTTCCCACATACCACACGATGTCGTTCCATGACGACGCGAGCAAAACCGATCGCGATGCCTTCGAGGAGGGCGTTGCGTATGCGGAGAAAAACAGAGACTCCATCCGGATGCCCGGCAAGGACCGGATCTTCGAGGCAGGAATCATCGCGGCACTTATTGAAACCACAGAACACACGGAAAGGTAGGTAAATGACATTATTGGATCATATCATCAACAAAAACACTCCCTCACCACCGAAGGGGATCGTTTACGGTCCGCCGGGGATTGGGAAGAGTACGTTCGGTGCTTCGGCCGGCAATTCGCTGATTATCGATTGCGAAAATGGCGTCGGCGCGATTGCTTGTAAACGGACGCCCTATCTGGCCAGCTGGCCGGAGATTCTTAGCTGGCTGCAAGTGATCGAAAACGAAGATCATTCGTATGAAACCATTGTCGTCGACTCTATCGATTGGCTGGTTCGACGCATCGAAGAACATGTTTCTGGATGTGCAAGTGGCAAAACCGATGCGACGCTCAATCGGTCGCATGGCGGTTATGGCAACGGAAAGCAGGTGCTCAAGAACTATGTTTATCAGATGCTTTTGCCGCTGCTGGATCGGATCGTCTCACGCGGTGTGGCGGTTATTCTTTTGGCCCATGTCAAGCGGACTGAAGTCACCGATGTCGATGGACTGACCGTCGAAAAGACGGTTCCCGATCTACTGGATGACTATCTAAACACGATCGTCGAGTGGTCCGATTTCGTCTGTCTGGCTCGGATGGACGGCGAAGAGAACCGCTATCTGGTTACCCGCGAGACGTCACGGGCCTTGGCGAAGAACCGCTATCATCTGCCCGAAGTGCTCCCCTTCGATTGGCCGTCGTTTGCCGGAGCGATCGCAAACGGCCTGAAACATACGTTCACCTAAACATGTCGAACCAGTTCGACCATTTAACTAACACACAAAAACCTTATAGGAGAAATACCCATGGCAAACCTGAATGGATTTGATGCGAACCAAGTCGATCCGAGCACCTCTTTCGATCCGATCCCGGCGGGCAAGTACGTGGCCGTGATTACCGAATCGGAAATGAAAGACACCAAAAGTGGCGTCGGGCAGTATCTGCAATTGACGTTCGACATCATCGATGGAAAGTACAAAGGCCGCAAGCTCTGGTCCCGGCTGAACATCAACAACCCGAACGCCCAGACTGTCCAGATCGCACGTGGCGAACTCTCGGCTATCTGCCGTGCGGTCGGCGTGATGCAACCTCGCGACTCGGTCGAATTGCACAACCTGCCGCTGAGTATCAAGGTGGCTTGCAAGAACCGCCAGGATACAGGCGAGATTGTCAACGAAATCAAGGGCTACGAAAAGAAGGAAGCAGCCTTGGCACCTCCCGCTCCCGCCACCCAGCCGGCGCCGACCACTCCGGTTCCGCCGACCGCCGATGCCAACACCACAGCACCATGGGGCCGGTAGAAGCATCATGTTAGAGCTGGAACTTCCCTGGCCACCGAGTTTGAATCGCTACTATCGTCACGTTGGGCATAGGGTTCTCATCAGCCGCGAAGGTCGAGCGTACCGTCAAACGGTCTGTTCGATGCTTCGCGGCAACAGCCCGATGCTCGAAGGTCCGATCGCCATGACGATCTACGCTTATCCGCCGGATCGTCGCCGGAGAGATTGTGACAATTTACTGAAATGCATGCTTGATTCGCTCCAGCATGCACAAATCTACCATGACGATTCGCAAATCAAGGAACTGCATTTTTACATGCTCGAACCTTATCGGAACGGCGGCAAAATGATTATCAGCTTACAGGAGAAGGAAGGAGAAACGGAAGTATGATGTCGCAAAACATGCCAGACTTGCCTCTTCTCTTGACCGAACATCAAGCGGCCGAGTTGGTTGGGGTGACGTATCGCACTTGGCGACGCTGGTGTCGTTCCGGTCTGGCGCCGGCTCCGGTCAAGATCGGTCGTGGCAGGCGGCCTGTGATTCGGGTTCGCCGCGATGAACTCCTGGCCTGGATCGACGGCGGCTGCAAAGCGATCGAGGAGTGGTAACCGTAACCGAAAAATTCTCAACAACCTGAAAGGCACTTTATATGAATACACGTATCAAAACCATTTACATTAGCGGGCCGATGACCGGCATGTGTCCACCCCCCGGTATTTGTACCAGGGTGAGTGAGAGAATCAGGGGGTTAAGTAATTCGGCTGTGTTCTGGAGGCTGAGGCGTAGCCGAAGCCGGAAGAACACAGCCGGCCGCATAGGCGGCTGGGGTTTGATAATCTAATGCACTATGGATGCGGTGGTGGTTGTAATCCAGCCGCCAGCGGTCCAGTACCCAACGGGCATCCTCCAAGCCCAGGAACAGCTCCCGGTTGAGAAGCTCATCTCGTAGCTTGCCGTTAAACGATTCCACATAGCCGTTCTCCCAAGGGCTGCCCTTGGCGATAAAAAGCGTTTGCACGTTCGCCTGTTCGAGCCAGCGTCGAACACTCTTGGCCACAAATTCAGAACCATTATCACTGCGAAGATGTTGGGGCATGTCACGAACCGCAAACAGGTACTGAAGCACGCCGATCACGCCTTGGGCAGTGAAGCCGCGAGCCACTTCGAGTGCCAGACATTCTCGTGTGTACTCGTCGATGACGGCCAATAAGCGGAGCTGACGTCCGTCTTCCGTCCGGTCGCTGAGAAAGTCATACGACCAGACGTGGTCCTTGTGCCGAGCCCGATGACGCATGCAACTATTCTCGCTGCCGCCAGGGAAATGTCGCCGACGATGTTGTTTTCGTGGAACCTGCATGTTTTCCCGCTTCCAAAGTCGGTGTATCCGTTTGTGATTCACTTGCCAGCCACGAGCGACCAGCAGCCGGTGAATGCGTTCTGCTCCGAAACGTGGACGCTGCCTGGCCAAAACACGCATCTCTTGAAGCAGTCGCGGTTCCTCCTCGGGCCGACGTGATCGATAACGTTGCGTACTGCGAGGTTGATCAAGCACTCGGCACGCCCGCCGCTGCGATACTTTTTCAGGCCCCAAACGTCGACGAACTTCTGTAACCGTTCGTCGTCGACGCTCGGGGCTTACCAGTTTCCCTTCGCGGCTTCCTTCAAAATCTCCATGTCCAAAGCCTGTTCGGCCACCATCTTCTTTAGCCGAGCGTTCTCCTTCTGTAAAGCCTTGAGTTGCTTCACCATCTCCGGCTGCATCCCGCCATACTTCTGCCGCCAGCGATAGTAGGTCTGTTCCGCGATTCCCAATTGTTTACACACCTCGGGAACCTTCTGGCCTTTGCCCAACAACACGTCAGCTCGACGCAATTTCGTAATGATCTGATCTACCGTATGTCGCTTCTGCTTCATCTGAGAAAATCCTTTCCAGACCTTTGGCCCAAAAGCATTCTCTCACTTCTCCTGGATCAATTTTAGGGGAGGGGGTCACAGGCCAAGTCTGTCTAACGCGCCAAACTCGCATAACTTATACAGCAAACTGGCCCAATCCCGATAACACTTGTGCTGGAGGATTATAATCGATCGGCAATGCAAACCGGCACGAGTTGGCTGTGATGGACGATGGCGTCTGGGCAATGTGCACAGTGTACCACAGTGCCGTCGTCGGCCAGATACGCTGGGTTCTGGAATAGCAGACGCTTTGTCCGCAAGTCGCTACCCTTTTTGAGTGATTTGAAAAGCAACGCCAAATTCTGTCTGAAGTATCCGCCGGTCAGAGCATTGGCGATCAGTTGAACTCGAAATCGCCCGGGCGCGTGTTCCAGATAGAAGGGATACCGCCCTTTGAATCGTTTGTAGAGACTGAGAAACAACTTTTCAGCGACCGACGCTTTCATTGCTTTCCAGTATGACTCACTATGATCTTGGTTGCTGGCGTCTGTGGAGACGACCGTACCGGCCATGTAGGAAAGCCAACGAGGGTCGTTGTCGTCGACGTTGGACCCGATATAGGCAAACGGCGTAATGCCGAATGTTTCTTTGAGGCGCGCATAAATCTCCTTGTTGGTCAGGCTGTCGTCGGCGTAGGATGCGGAGCTGGCCGCCGGGATTCCTTTCATGCCGGAATCGATATCGCCCGAGATTTGTTGGATAGCGGAGGTGTCGCGGTATAATGTTACCAGCAAATAATCGGTGTGTGGTGAAGTCAAGACAAACTGTACCGCTTCGCCGATTTCCGATGCAGCGTCGGCATAGGCCGTGATCGCCAGCCCAACACTCATGCCGGTAGCGGCAACTTTTTGGGTTATTTCTTCCCGCAAGCTGCGTAGCCTCTCGGTCGTGCCATTTTTCCCAAGGTCTGATCGATTTTGATGGGCATCGATATGTAGAAACATCATGTCTGCGCCCGCCTTGCGTAAGTCGGCCAACAGGGCTGGTTCTAAAAGCAAGCCGTTACTGAAGATCTCGACGCTGATATCACGAGCCTTGACCATGCGTACGATTTCGCATAGTTGGGGATGCAAGGTGGGCTCGCCACCAATAATCGATACCGAATCGAGCTTACGTCGATCGGTAAGGATATCAAGTTCGCGGCGCACTTCCTCTAACGGTTTGACTAGTTCCTCCGTGGTGTTGTAGCATGCCCGACATGTAATGTTGCATCCACGAATAATATCGAGCAAGGCATGCGGGACGTTATTTCCTGTCCAGGGTAGCCTCAAAGCGTGTCGAGTTATCGGTTTATTTGTCATTCGAACCTTTCTCCATCACCGCTGAAGCGAAGAATTTTTTCGGCCCTGGTAAATACGGTATCGGGTAACGACATCTTTTTCATCAACAGATACGCCTTTTCCAGCGGGTTGGTTTCGCGGAGGATCTCGCCGACGGCTTTCGTACCGATCGAAAATGCGAACCAGCGTTCCATGGTCATCATGGGAAAGTCCGAACCGTATAGCACTTTGGCCATCAAGTCGTCATTTTCCTGAAGTTTCCGCAAAGCGCGGATGCGGGTGGGAATGCCAAACGCCGAAATGTCGCCATATAACCGTTCGTGTTCCAGGGTCATCCGGCAAAAAGTTTTGAAGCGGCACCGTTCGTGTAGAAACATACGAGCGCCACAATGGGCCGCAATGACGGTCACGCCCCGATTCAAAGGGTGCCGCAGAAGCTCCGGATCATTCCAGTCATTCCTCGCCTTCGAGCAGACATGTTCATTACCGGTATGCACCAACAGCGGCATCCGAAGCTCCGCCAGCAGATCATAAAAAGGCGTGCAGAGCGGATCATCCAGCCGAATATGCTGCGCCGAGGGAATCCATTTCACCAAGCATGCACCATAGGAGGCCACTCGTTGCAGTTCCTCCAGGGCATCTTTGCGATAGGGATGAATACTGGCCCCGAACAAAATCGATTCGTTCGCGTTCGCAAAACGGGCAACACAATCGTTGCTGGCGATCAGTTGACGCTTGGCATTGGCCAAGCGGCCTTGCTCGTCGTAGGCGTCGTCCATCGCCAGGACCACGGCATGATCGATGCTGCTATGCGAAACCAAGTCAAGCAATTTTTCTTGGATACGTTCGTTTGCCTGCGGCTGTCGGAGGATATCCTTGCCGAGTCCGACCCGACGCAGGAGATAGCGGGGAAACAGGCCACGCTTGTCCAGAATAAAACGATCGGTCGCGACGTGACGATGCATCTCCAGCATGTGAACGTGGATGTCGAAAATCATGCTTCGTCAGACTCCGGTTGATTATCCGGTTTACATCGCTTCCCGTCCACAAACCGATTGAACGGGGGCATGATCAAAAAGGCTCGTGTGCTCTGGTCCGAGGCGATTTCCGTGCCCGCGACCAACAGAGAATATCCTCCCACATTGACCCGGTCGCCAATTTTAACCGGTGCAAGCATGAGAAACGTACGACCTTGTTCATCCGACAGAAACACATGAGGGTTGAGTTTCACACCGGCACCAAAGGTAACATTGTCCCCGATCTGGAGAAATTGCCGATCAAGGATTTGTGTCCCCGCCGACCAGTAGGTAAGCTTGCCGATTTTCGCACCCCACAGCCTTAACCAAAAGCTGTAGCACGAAGGGATCAGGCGAAGTAATTCCTCTAAAAAGGGAAACCGGCAGAAAAGCACTTGCAGGCTTAAACAAAACCACCACACGAAAAAATCTCTCGAACCCAGCGGGATCTTTTCACGACGGATGGGG
>JASFHG010000077.1:0-10180 GCA_050123355.1 Planctomycetia bacterium | reverse complement strand
GCCGGAGATAAACAAAAAAAGGATAATGGCGATACCAATCACTTGGATGATCGTGTCTGGATCACCTGTGCTATGGTGGTGTGTTCCGTGATCTAGCCAATCATCCAAATCGATCATTTGGCGAAATGGTATGTTGTAGAGTATAACATGGTCTCCAATGAAAAAAGATTGCCGACGCGGAAATAGTCTTGTCAATTAGTAAGGCATTATAACAGATTCCCCGATGTAAAACAATCGTGAATTGAGGATTTTGCTTGCGTTTTTGTTCTGCTCAAAAGCCCTTGTCGTACCGCCAAAATAGCCTAAAAAGCACCGTGACCCGTCTGTCGCGAGGAGACGAGGCTGGCCGTGACCGGTCTGCTGGTTTTGTTGCGCAGTTGTCTCGCAACGAGGCTGATTTGGGCGAGATAGATGATCATGATGACAAACGCGGCCATCGCGAACATCGAGCCGAGATAGGGGATGACGGCTCCTGCCATGAGGCCGGAGTAGGCCCATCCCAATGACTCGCCACAGTCACCGATGGCATAGTTAGCTTGGCTATCGGCGTATCGTTTTAGCGACTTGGAGATCTGGGGGAAGATGAAGAAGTTCCAAAGGAAGTTGAACAGCGGGATCATGAGGAGCCAGACAGTGCCCAGTGGTATAATGCGAAGTTGAGGCGGGACGACCTTCAATGCTCGGGCCAGAAGCCAACAGATGAGCATTTGGATCGCGAAGAAAGTAGCCAGACCGGCGACGACCATGATGATAAAGATCCTCAGGATCATATCCATGTTGACCGGAATATCCAGGGCCGGGTTGGTCCCTGGTTCTGCAAGTTTGGAAAATAGTATGATGTAATCCATAATTCGGGTTCGACAGGGTGAATTTTATGGTTATTCGATGTCGGCGAAGCGGATTTGGGTCTCGATGATTTCGTCGCGGCGGCGGAAAAAGGCGTCCAGTACGGCCGGGTCGAAGTGGGTACCGCGCTCGCTTTCCATGATTTCGAAGCATTTTGCTATCGGGAACGCCGGTTTGTAGGGCCGTTTGGAGCTTAGTGCGTCGAAGACATCGGCCACGGCCGTGATGCGACCTTCCATCGGGATGTCTTCGCCCGCCAGTCCGAGCGGATAGCCGGTGCCGTCCCACCATTCGTGATGCGTCAGCGCGATATTGGCGGCCGTGCAGAGGAACGGGGATTGGACCCCTTTGAAAATATCGCTTCCGACCGTGGTGTGCGAGCGGAACGTTAGCCAGTCATCCTCTTCCATCGTTTCGAAGGTCCGTTTCCCGAAGTTGCAATGTCGTTGCATCATCTCGTACTCGTCCGGCGTCAGTTTGCCAGGTTTCAGCAGGATCGAATCGGGGATCCCGATCTTTCCGACGTCGTGCAACGGTGCGGCCAGCTCGAATCGTTCGACCGTCTCGTTGTCGAGCCCCAGCTCGTGAGCGATGATTCCGACATAATGGCCCACGCGGATCACGTGTCGGCCGGTTTCGTTATCTCGATATTCCGACGCACGACCCAGGCAGTGGATCACCTCGAGTCGCGAGGTGTCGAGTTCTTTGGTCCGCTGATCGATTCGTTGTTCCAGTTCGTTATTGATCGTTACCAATTGATCGCGGCTTTGTTTCAGCGCCAGAGAGTTTTTCAGTCGCGGCGCCAGCTCAAGCGGATCGACCGGTTTCATCAGGAAGTCGGTGGCACCCAACTGGAGCGCTTGCTGGCGTGTATCCGTATCGCTTGAAGCGGTCAAGATGATGACAGGTATGTGATTCAAGGTGACGTCCGCGCGGATCTGCTCGAGGATCACCAGTCCGCTGACCTGCGGCATCATGATGTCCAGCAGGATAATATCGGGCTGCTCTTGGCGGACCATCTCGATCGCGTGGATCGGTTCGCTACAGGCGAGAAAATCGTAGTAGCCTTCCAGCGAAAGATACTTCTGGACCACCTTGATGTTCAACGGTTGGTCGTCAATGATCAGGATCTTCGAATGGAGGATCGGTTCGAATTCGTCCGATGCGGAAAGCATCGCCGAGTCAATCGGTTGGCTTTGAAGTTCGGTAGTCATGGCTGTTTTCGGTAGGGTGCGTCTGGACGCACCAAATTTTGGTACAAGTTTCCTCTAGGTGCGTCTCGACGCACCCTACGTTACGTTCGGTGCTTCGACACGGTGGCCGAGTTGGGTGATTTCGTTAATTTTCTTTTCGATCAGGTTCCAATCCTTTTGATGCACGGCCTGATTCAATTCGGTGGCCGGCTGGGTGAACGCTTTGAACCCGGCCATGCCGGCGGAGCCTTTCAAACAGTGAGATAAAATTTGGAGCGATTCGAGGTTACGTGTCTCGAGCCCCGTCTTTAAATCGTCGATCCACTGGCGGAGCTGGTCGACAAACTCGATGACCACTTGGCGGAAGTCGGTATCGTCCAGCGGCAGCGTCGAGTGGATCGGAGTTGTTGTTTCGGTGTAGGTGTCTTGCTCCGGCGGGTTGGTTAGTTCCTCGGACTGAGTTTGACCCGCTTCTTTCACTACGCGGTAGATCGTTTCGCAAAGAATCTCTTCCTCGACCGGCTTCGAGAGATACTCGTTGCAGCCGACCTTGAAACACTGCTTCGCGTCCCCTACCATCGCATGCGCGGTCAGCGCGATGATTGGCGTCGTAATATCGAGTTCCCGCAGGCGGGCGGTCGCCGTGTAGCCGTCCATGATCGGCATTTGTATGTCCATCAGGATCACGTCGAACGGCTCTTGTTGAGCCTTTTCGAAACCATCCTGACCGTTTTCGGCCATCGTGACGTCGGCCCCGGCCCGTTGGAGGATCAACTCGAGCAGCTTCCGGTTTGTCTCGCCATCTTCGACCAAAAGGACCTTGATGCCTCGCAGGTTATGGGACTTGGTCGTAAGCGAAATTTTTTCGGTCGGTACGTGGGCTTTCTTTTGAGGTGGTATATTGGCGTGGAGAGGTTCCGAAGTCGTGGCGGTCCGTTCGACGGTCGGCATTTTATCAAGCCGTTTAACCCCGTCGAGGTCGCCCGGGTTGATCATGACCGTGAACGTCGAGCCCTTGCCCGGCTTGCTTTTGACCGTAAGTCGACCGCCGAGCGTCTTGGCCATGCGTCGACAGATCGATAGGCCGAGCCCGGTGCCGCCGAACTGGCGCGTGACGGACGTGTCGGCCTGGACGAACGGCTCGAAGATCCGCTGTAGTTTTTCTTCGGGGATGCCGACGCCCGTATCTTGCACGCGGACGGCCAGCAGCTCTTGCTCGTTTTTCTCGGCCATGCCGACCATGACCGTGACACCGCCGGTCTTGGTAAATTTGATCGCGTTGCCGACCAAGTTGATGAGGATCTGGCGAAACTGCGAGGGGTCGGTTTGGATCGTCTCCGGCACCGGCGTGCCCCATTCGTATTTCAAATAGAGCCCTTTTTGGACCGCGGCTACCTGTTGGACAGCGATTACTTCGTTGACGATGTTATGCGGTGAGCAGGAAACCGACTGGGAGTGTTGCTTGCCCGACTCGATCTTCGAGAGGTCCAAGATGTCGTTGATCAGCTCCAATAAGTGCCGGCTGCTGCGATGGATCAGTTCGAGCTGTTCGTGCTGGGCCTCGTGGTCGTCGTCATAGGCACCCTTGCGCAACAGGTCGGTGAACCCGAGGATTGCGGTCAACGGGGTGCGGATCTCGTGGCTCATGTTTGCCAGGAACTCGCTCTTTGCGCGGTTGGCCGCTTCGGCCTGTTCTTTTGCCTGGAGCAACTCTTCCTGGGTCTGTTCGTGTTGCGATACTTCGCGTCGAAGCTGGACGGTACGCTGGTCGATCCGCTCTTCCAGATCGTCGTGGGTCCCCTGAAGCTGTTCGTGGGAAGCTTGGATTTCGTCGAGCATCTGGTTGAACGCTCGGTGCAAAGTTGCCACTTCGTTTTGGCCGGAGGCCTCCTTGACTCGGACCGAGTAATCTTTTTGCGTGGAGATCGTCTGCGCCGTTTCGGCCAGTTTGAGAATCGGTCGTGAGATGGCTCGTTGTGTCCACCACGTAAATAAAACCGCGGCACCCAGCGAAAGGACCATGACCAACAGCGTAACCTGTGCGGCCAGGTGCGTTTGATGGGCGATCACGCTCGTCTCGGCTTGCAGGTAAAGGGTCCCGATCCGCTCGCCATCTTCGACGACCGGTTTGAAAATTTCGTAGCGGGAACGCGTGACATATTGGGACTGTTCTTCTTTCGAATGTATTTTTTTGAAAAGGGTCTCCAGATCGATTGGCAGAGGCGTTGCCCGTTCTGAATATTGGGCGACGAGACGCCCTTCTTTGTCCAAGAGACATGCGTATTGGACCGACGGGGTGTTTTGCAGCGTGCCGAGCAGCTCGAGTCCTTCTTCCAAGCTGTCCGACTCGAGCACGATGCCACAGTGATACTCGAGCATGGCGGCAACCGTTTCGAGTTGCGTCGCCTTTTCTGCGCGGAACGAGTAGATGTTATCCATCAAGAAAAAGGTGCAGCTCAGCACCAGCGCAATCGTGCTGGCTCCGATTGTCAGGGCAAAAAGCCGTGTTCTAATAGACCAGTTACGGAAATGGAGCATGGAATTGAGGAAATAATGGTTCAAAAATCCAAAGTCTAGTATCTCCCTAATTATTGGATACGTTTCCCCCATTTTGGCCTGGGTGGTACCTGGGACGGGAGTATATAGTGTCGGGAAGTCACTTAGAGGGTCGGTTAATCGGTTTAGCGCGAAAGAAACGGTCGCAACGACTACGTATTTTGATGCCTGTCAGGGCCCCTTTTCGGCCCGAAGATGGTAAAGTAGTATAGCTATATTAAGAGACACCCGTTATTTATTGCAATTTAAGAGGAATCTGAATCGTTATGCAACACGACCACGAGCAACTGAAAGAAAATATGGAGGCACTGCTCCACTCGCCCAGCTATCGGATCGCTTATAAAGATGGCGATTTTCTTACCTCGGACGAAATGCGGGCGTCGCGGATCAATCTCGAAGTGTGCAAGGCGGAGCTGGCGTTTCAGAAACATAAAATCAACTCGACGATCGTCGTTTTCGGTGGCACCCAGATCGTTGAACCGGCTGAAGCCAAAAGACAACTCGACCGGCTGCGTGCCCAGCTTAGCGATACGCCGGACGACCTTCGACGCGCGCGAGCGGTGGCCCGGGCCGAACGCCAAGCGGCAAAATGCCATTACTATACTCTGGCTCGCGAATTTGCCCATCTGGTTTCGTCCGAATGTCAGAAGGATGAAGAGCTCAACTACGTGATTGTCACCGGTGGTGGACCGGGGATCATGGAAGCGGCCAACCGAGGTGCCTACGAGGCGGGCGCGAAGTCGGTCGGCCTGAATATCCACCTTCCGAAAGAGCAGCATCCCAACCCGTACATCACGCCGGAGCTCTGTTTCCAGTTCCACTATTTCGCCGTTCGCAAACTCCACTTTCTGCTTCGTGCCAAAGCGCTGGTTGTCTTCCCCGGTGGGTTTGGTACCCTCGACGAGCTGTTCGAAGCACTTACCCTTCGCCAGACCGGCCGGATGCAAGACCTGCCGATCATCGTTTTCGGGCGAAGCTTTTGGGAGAACGCGATCGACTTCCAATTGTTTGCTGACGAAGGAACGATCGAAGACGACGACCTCGACCTGTTCCGTTTCGCCGACACCGCTGAACAAGCCTGGCAAATGATCCGCGAGTTCCACGGGGAGTAGAAGGAACCGCAGAATATCGAACAAGGAATGTCGAATGTCGAAGTGGGGTGCTACCGCACCAGGATAAAAACACCTTGGAGCGGAAGCTCCTTCCTTTATCATTCGACATTCCTTGTTCGATATTTTGCGGTTCAAAGATTAAGTATTTTCTCCACTGCCGCTTCTCCGCTGTGGATACAGTCCGGCATCCCGACACCACGATAGGCACAACCGGCCAGCTCCAACCGGGTGAGCGGTTCGACCCGTGACTCGATCCGTGCGACCAGCTCTTTATGCCCGACGTGATACTGCGGCATCGTTCGCGGCCAGTGTGCCACGTCGATCATCTCCGGTTCACCCTCGGTTCGTAAAAGTACCTTGAGCTGTTCTAAAACGAGCGGGACAAGCCGATCATCTTCCATCTCAGCCAACTCCGGCGCGCGAGCACCGCCGACGAAGACGCGGAGCAACGTTTTTCCTTCCGGCGCACGGTGCGGGTATTTGTGCGAACTGAAACTGATTGCGATAATCGGGCTGTTGGCCACCTTTGGAACGACCGCGCCCATCCCGTGGATCGAGCGGCCGATCTTTGTATCGTCGAACGCGACCGAAACGATTGCCGTGCCCGAATGCTCGATACCTTGTAGCTCGTCGGCCAGTTCGGTGTCCACATCGCGCAGCAAGTCGGCCGTGACAAACGACGGCGTGGCCAGCACGACCGCGTTGACCGTTTCGGAGTCACGCTCGGTCTGCACGATCCACTGTCCGGTCTCGGTCGGCACCACGCGTTGGACCGGCTCGCTCGTGCGGATCCCTTCAGGTTCGAGTTTTGCGGCGATCCGATCGACGATCTGTTCGAGACCGTCGCGAAGCGTGACGAACATGCTGTACCGTGGCCCGCTGTTAGTCTCGGCTTGTCTCTTGGTCCGACGCCTTGCGGCCATGTCGCGTCGCATTGCACGGATCAGGCTGCCGTGGTCCCGCTCCATCTGTCGAAAGCGGGGTAAGGTCGCCTCGACCGACAGACGTTCCAGGTCGGCCGCGTAGATCGCGCTGACCAGCGGCTCGACAAGTCGCTCGAACGCCTCGCGCCCGAGCCGTCGCCGGATGAATTGGGCCATGCTCTCGTCCCCTTCCGTCCGTCGGCAAGGGAGAAAGTACTCGAGACCTGCGCGAAGTTTTCCCACGGGGCTGAGGATCGGCGTCACGGCCAACGGCCACATCCGAGTCGGGGCCATCATCATGAACCCGTCGGGTAAGAGGTGCAGCCGGTTGCGATGGACCACATATGTCCGGCGATATTTCGGATTGGTTTGGACCAACTGATCGTCCAGCCCGAGCCGCCGGCAGAGATCCAGGCCATAAGGGAGCGTCGTGATGAAGTTGTCGACACTTTGCTCGATTTGATAAGGGCCACGAGTAACCGTCTTGAGCACCCCGCCCAATTTTTTGTTCCGCTCGAAGATCAACAGCCGCACCTCGGGCGCTAACTCACGGACACGGTGCGCGGCCGCGAGCCCCGCGATTCCGGAGCCGACGACGGCAATCGAGCTGATCGAGTGGGACATGGGTTATTCTCGCGTTTTTGTATAAATTCGTTTATGGAGTCTCAGGCATTTAAAGTTACCCTCCATGACTTTTCACGCACCAAGCCGAAATTGAGACGCAGTCTCTATTTCGGGTTTACGGAGAAAGTAGCTGCTCTTGGACCCGAAATAGGGTCTGCTGCGCATCCCCAATTTCGGCTTGAAGGGGTAAATAAATTTGAGGGGTATTTTATATACCTGATCCTCACGAAACGCACCAACAAATATCAATATAAAAAACACTTGGGGGATGTTTTTCTCAATGTGGCCAATTATACTATATACCCTTCCGGCCGTCATGCCCCCACGATTGATATCACACTAGCCCCATATATTTCCATGCCGAACACGCCCCTGAATTTGATCGCGACGACCACGTTCGGTCTCGAGGCGGTCGTTGCGCGCGAGTTGGTGGCGCTCGGCTACGAGACCAAGACGCTCCAGCCCGGCTGGGTCGGGTTTCGGGGTGACTTCACGGCCATCGCACGGGCGAACCTCTGGCTCCGGACGGCCGACCGGGTGCTCGTACAGCTCGGCTCGTTCGAGGCGACCGATTTCGGCCAGCTCTTCGATCAGACGTTCGCGCTACCGTGGCACGAGTGGATCACGCCGGACGGCGCGTTCGTGGTCAACGGCCGGTCGATCAAGTCGCAGCTTTCCAGCGTCCCGGCATGTCAGAAGATCGTCAAGAAGTCGATCGTCGAAAAATTGAAAACGGCCCATCACGTCGAAGAACTGCCCGAGTCGGGTGAAAAATTTCCGGTCGAGGTTGCACTGCTCGAAGATCGAGCCACGCTGGTCCTCGACACGACCGGGCCGAGTTTGCACAAACGCGGCTATCGCAAGCTGGTCGGCCAGGCACCGTTGAAAGAGACGCTCGCCGCGGCACTGATCCTGTTGAGCTACTGGCGACCGAACCGGCCGCTGGTCGATCCGTTCTGCGGCACCGGCACGATCCCGATCGAGGCCGCGATGATCGGCCGTAACATGGCCCCCGGCATGAACCGCGACTTCACGGCCGAGACTTGGCCCTGTATCCCCGGCGATGCGTGGGACGAGGCATACAAAGAAGCGTGCGACCTAGCCCGACCGGACACGCCGCTGTTGATCCTCGGCACCGACCGTGACGAAAAGACGCTTAGCCTTGCCCGCTACCATGCCCGTGAGGCAGGCGTGCAGGACGCGGTCCAATTTTCGCAACGTGACTTCGCCGAGTTGTCAAGCCCTCGCGAGTATGGATGCATCATCACCAACCCGCCCTATGGCGAACGGCTCGGCGAGCGCGACGAGATAGAACAACTTTACCGCTCGATCCCGGACGTCCTCCGTCGGCTCCCGACCTGGTCCCACTATATCATCTCGTCGCATCCCGCGTTCGAAAAGGTGATCGGCCAGAAGGCGGATCGTCGCCGCAAACTCTACAACGGCCGGATCGCGTGTACGTATTTCCAATTCCACGGTCCTCGCCCACCGAAGCCGGACGTAGAACCGGAAGTTAGCCACCTCGCGTGCGAGGTGCCCGAAAACGTTCCACAACTGGAGCGGCTAACGGACGAAGAAAAAACCGAAGAGCCGCCCGTCCAAGCTTTCGGTGGTTTGACCGAAAAGGCGGCCGAACAGGGGAAGCTTTTCCGTACGCGGCTCTTGAAACGGGCAAGACACCTGCGACGCTATCCGACGCGGCAAGGAATCACCTGCTACCGGATCTATGAGCGGGACATCCCCGAGATCCCGTTGGTCGTCGATCGTTACGAGTCGGCCCTGCATATCACCGAGTATGAACGGCCACACGACCGGACGCCGGCCGAGCATGCCGACTGGCTCGACCTGATGTGCCGCACGGCCGCCAAGGCCTTGGAGGTTGACCCTCGCGAAGTTTATCTGAAGCAGCGTCAGAAGTTGCACGGCCCGAGCCAGTACGAGCGGGTTGCTGACGAGAATCGCACGTTGGTGGTCCACGAAGGCGGCTTGAAGTTCGAGGTGAATCTGTCGGACTACGTCGATACCGGCCTGTTCCTCGACCACCGGATCACGCGGTCGATGGTCCGAGACGCGGCCGACGGTCGCCGCTTTTTGAACCTCTTCGCCTATACCGGATCTTTCTCGGTCTACGCGGCTGCCGGCGGCGCGGTCTCGACGCGAACGGTGGACTTGTCGAACACCTATCTCGATTGGGCCCGGCGGAATATGACGATCAACGGTTTCGACGGCCCGGAGCACGACTTTGTCCGGAGCGATATCCTCGAATTTCTCGACCGGGACCGCGACACGTATGACCTGGCCGTCGTCGACCCGCCGACCTACTCGCGGAGCAAGCGTACCGAGCAGGACTGGGACGTGCAGCGGGACCACGTCGAATTGCTCCACCGGCTCTTTGCCCGGATGAACCCCGGCGGAATCGTATATTTCTCGACCAACTTCCGGCGTTTCAAATTCGACGAGAGCCAGTTTTCCGGCCTGATGATCCGCGAGATCAGTAAGCAAACGATACCGCCCGAGTACCGCAACCAGCGCATCCACCGCTGCTGGCGGCTGGTTTTACCAGAATAGCACTCTACTTCTTGACCAGCTCAAGCGTCGCCCAGAGGCTGGGGTCTTCGTCGTAGGGCATTGGGCGGCCAGGGCCGAGCGTCTGCTCGCCGAGCTCGCGGTCGAAGACGGCGTACGTGAAGCCGAGTGCCGGGTGTTCGGCCGGGTCGAAACCGGTCAGGGCCTTCGCGTCGATCTTGACATGGAGCGTGTAGCCCTGCTCGCCGATCTCTGCCGTGACGTCGAGATATTTCTCGTCGACCGGGCCGTGCGGTTCGCGTGCTCGGTTGATTTTCAACACGCCGGCCGACGGTATATCCCCTTGAGGACCTTCACCACCGGGCAGGAAGAAGAGTCGGTGACAGAATCGATTCGCGCG
>JASFHG010000076.1:0-10207 GCA_050123355.1 Planctomycetia bacterium | reverse complement strand
GTCTTGCTGGATGCCTGCTTGGACGATCCCTTCGGGGGTCGCAACGATCGGCTTTTGGGCCCAGGTCAGGGCGGAGGAGAAGTCGATCATTCCCCCTTCGCCTTCTGAATCGATCTCCGATTCCACGAGAAGGTCTTCGACATCCGTGATCAGCAACCCTTTGATTTCGAGCCCATCCACAAGTTGCTCGGCATCGTCGGTGCTGCCGTCTCCGCTATTGGAGGAGCCGAACAGCGATTCTTCGGTATCCAGATCTTCTTCATTGCTTGTATTTTGGACATACGAATGGTTCGGTGACGAATAATAGGGCGAGGTTTGGTTCATCGAATTCGAACCATAGGCACTATTGTTGCCGTAGAAGAGCTCTTGATAGAAATTGCCGGCCGTCGCGCTCAGGACGTCCATGATACTCGGGCCGTAGGTGGTCGGCGGCGGCACTTGCGAGTCCCAGGAATTGCTTGTATAGTCGGGGCCGGCAAGGCGCTGGCTGCTGCTTCCTTCGGCCGGGAGGAAGTCAAACCATCGTTCCATACCGGGACCGTCTCCCAGGTGGTCGATGAAGCCACCTTCCAACGCGAGGTCCAACGGTCCGGGAGTACTTGGCATAATGTCGAACATGGCACCTCCTGGCCGATAACCGCCGGGCAGCAAGTTTTCCGAGTCAAACATGCTGCTATAGTTTGCCACCACACTAAAGGCATCGTAGAGATGATCCAGTGAAAAATCGGCCATGTCGATGTCGTACGAGGGGACCGGTCCTATAAGATTTTCGCCGAGCACGCTTTCCGACGCACTCAGACCCCATGCCATGTCGATATCGATGTTCAGGAGATCCCCGCCCGTAAGGATTTGGACCGTTTCGATACCGCTGTCGAGTTTTGAAGGGGAATCAAACGTGCCGTTGAGCGTAAAATCGGGCTGAACGGCCTCTTCGTGAACTCGCATGAAATCGTCATGCGACGGCATGGCTTCCTCCCTCATGGTACCGTCGGCGTCTGGGTTTTGTATAAAGTCTGGCCGTACCGTCGATGCATCATGATCGACCCGGTCGGTCCGGTCCGTTGTTTCTTCTGGCAGCGCAGTGGAAGCATACATGCCGCCGTCCGATGCTGTTTGCAACAACGCTGAGTCGGACTGTATAGAGCCCCAGTCCATCAGGGAAAGTTCATCGGAAAGACGGTCGGCCAAATCGTAGGGAACTTGTGCCTGGCTTTCGCTTGCACTCAGGAAGGTCGCCGGATTATCAAGCTTTATGGCCGTCCCCTCTTCGGGCAGCGTGGGGATCGTCATGGTCGCGCCGACATGCTCGCTTACCTGTACACTATTGAACTGTCTGGCGATCTCGCTGAAATCGAAAACGTCCACCCGTTGAGCGGCCTCTTCTGTAGTGGGAGGGACATACTCCACTTCGACGAAGTCCCGCACGGGAAACGAGCTGCCGGGCGAAATCGAGAGCAACAGACGATCTTCCATCGTTTCGATGGTCAGTCGGCGTTGCGGGTTCTTCTTGTGATTGGATTCTTGGCTCATGTTCTGTTCCTCCAGTTGGTTCTATTTCAAAAGGGAGGTTTTTTATCTGGCTCGACACAAATGGATGTCTATTTTCGATCCAATTTGTCGGTTAACATGCGAAAACGTACATCCTTGCGGATGCCGTCAAAAACGCTATTCCGCAAGGTCTGGGAATTTAGGATCCCGGTATCGTACACTTCCATGAGCGTTTCGATAGCGGAATCGGAAATCTTTTTGTAAAGGGCCGATTGCTCGGGAGTGCGAACCGGCAAGGTTTTATCCATCACCTTCAGGAGCATTGCCATCTCGCCGACGGTTCCCAAGATCTTTTCCGGTCGATTCTTCCAGAGTTCCTTCTGTTGTTGAATGACTTTGTAGGCTTCGTTATATTTATCCAAATTTCGCAGCACTCGGGCATAGTTGACATAGTGAGAACTTAAAAATTTGCGATAACGTTCGACTTTGGGTGCCAGCTTGTGTGCTTCGGTTTGATGTTCGATCGCTTTATAATAGGTTTGCGCCGCATCGACATAACGGTGAAGACGCTCGAAAATCATCCCCAAGTTGTTGAGTGTTCCGCCCAAGCTGCTTTGGTAGTTGGGATCGTAAGGATAATCTCGCACCAAACCGGTCAGTGCCAAACGCGCCTTGTCAAAGGCTTCGCCTGCCGCGACATATTGTTTCTGATCGGAAAGCAGTCGTCCGAGGTTGTTTTCCGACACGGCCAACTGGAACCGATATTTTACCACAGCCGGGGCCCGTTTGGCCAGGGAATCCAAAATATCGATCGCCATCCGGTAGGAGTCCGCGGCCAGATCGTTTTGTCCCTCTTGTCGCTGAAGGGTCCCCAAACTATGGTAGCTCAAGGCCAAATCGCTCTGCAGGTTTCGCTGGAGGGGGTGTTCCTTAACCAACTTTTTCTGCATTTGGATCGCTTCGAGACAGTTTTCGATCGCTTTGGGACGATCGATCCCCAAGAAAATACGGCTCAATGTGTCGTAACTGGCCACGAGCCGTGACGCGTACGTCAAGTTTTTCGGATCCTGTTCGAGAGCCGTTTTTTGCAGATCTCGGGCCATCTCCAGGTCGGTCTTGGCTTCGGTCAAATTGCCGATTTGAAGATCCAATACCCCCCGGTTATGGTGTGCCAGTGCCAGGTCCGAAAGATACTGGTCCTGCTTCGGATTCTCCTCGGACAGCTTTTTAAGGATTTTGATCGCCTCTTCAAACTGCTGCTTGGCCGTGTTGGTCTTGCCCATTCGGTCGAGCAGCCGCCCGAAATTGTTCAGGCAAAGAGCAAAGTCGGCTTGGTATTTCGGATCGTTGGGCTCTTGGCGGATCAATTCCTCGAAAAACTGCTTGGCGTCCATATAGGCCTTGATCGCCTTGTTGTGATCGCCAAGCTGGTCGTTGACCTCGCCGTTTTTGGCATAGGTCATCGCCAAATCGTGGCGCAGGCCGGGGTCGTTTTCCGACAGTTCGATAAACTGGTCGTAGTATTTCTGGGTGTCGGACAAGAACAACCGTCGGAGCTCTTCGGCACCATCGACATATTTGAGCTTCTCGGCATACTGAGAGCCCAGTTGGTCGAGCACTTGCCGAGCATGGTTGTACAGTTTCTGCGCGCGATCCGCGTTTGCTTTGGCACGCTTGGCATTGGTTTCGGCCCGTTGGGCATTAGTTTCGGCTTGCTGCCGGTTGGATTCCGACTCTTTCCAGGCCGCCTCGAGTTGGTTGTGGGCTTTTCGCAGCTTTTCGTTCGAGTCGACCAGTTGCCGGTTCACGTCGATGACCTTATTGTGGGCGTTGGCGATCAAGAGCGAGGTGATACCGAAACCGATCATCGCGACGACGACCAGCACCATTGCGGCGCGGACGGCCGTGCGATGGCGACCGGCCCATTTCGCGAGCCGTTCGGTCGGCGTCGGACGTCGGGCCATCGTCGGAAGGCCGCTGAGAAAACGGTTCAAGTCGTCGGCCAACTCTTGAGCGGTGGCATAACGTTGTTCCGGCTTCTTCGAAATCGCCTTCAGCACGATCGTCTCGAGGTCGATCGGGATCGAGGGATTGAGTCGGCGTGGCAAGGCAGGATCTTTTTCGGCGATCGCGAGCAACATCTCGCGACGTTTCATGTCGTGGAACGCTTCGTGGAGCGTGATCAGCTCGTACAGCGACATGCCGAGCGAGTAGACGTCTGCCCGCTGGTCGATCACGGCCGAGTCGCCCGCCGCTTGCTCGGGGCTCATGTAGCGGAGCGTCCCGATCACGTCGCCGGTTCGTGTGACGCCGACGTCCGATTGCACTCGTGCCAGCCCGAAGTCGGTGATCCAGACTTTTCCTTTCCGATCCAGCAGGAGGTTCGACGGCTTGATGTCGCGGTGGATGATCCCGCATTCGTGAGCATATTGCAGCGCTTCGGCCACCTGGATGCCGATCTGTGCGATCTGGCGATGATACTCGGCGGTCGTCGGCTCGGCGAGCTGGAAGGGAGTGCCCGGCGTGGTACTGACGCCCGACCCGCTGAGCGAAGTGACCCCGGAATCGCCAAGCGGTCCGGAAAACGGCTCCGATTTGGCTTTCGGCTTCGGCTCATCGGTATCTTGCTTCGGCAGGCTCGCCGTTTCGTCCGGGTCGAAGCTTTTTTCCGAGGTGAGCTCCCTCAGCCAGTTGTTTGTCGGCTTGACGTCCACATCACTCATCTTTTTCGACACCGGCTCGTCCGGCGAAGTGTCGAGCCAGGTTGGATTCGTGTCGGTGTCCGGATCGGTCCCTCGTTGGCGTCGGATGACCGAATCGAGCGACTCACTGATGATGTGCTGCATCGCGTAGAAGTGGACTTCATCTTCACAACCGACCGCGAAGACCGGCACGATGTTCGGGTGGTGGAGCAGCCCGGCCGCGCGGGCCTCGTTACGGAAACGGGTGATCTGCGTCTTGTCGAGCGAGGAGGCAAACGGCAGAATTTTCAACGCCACCGGCCGATCGAGCGAGATCTGACGCGCGGCATAGACGATCCCCATCCCGCCGCGACCGATTTCGTGCTCGATCCGATAGTCGCCGATCCGCAGCTCGTCGTCCGCTCCGCCGTCCGTTGATTTTTGGTTCGTGAAACTGCTGCCGGAAAGGCCCAGGATGTTTGAATCGCCCAGGCTGGGATCGCTTCCGCCCGCCCCTTGGAGCAGCTCGATCTGCCGCACGTAGGCGCGGATCGTTTCGGCCATGTCGGGATAGTCGGCGATCAACTCCGAGAGGTCCGGCGTCTCGCCCTGCTGTATCTGTTCGGTGATCCGATCCAGTTCGCCGGCAAGTCGGGCCTCCACTTCGGCAGGAAGTGACATCGAGGAGGAGTTCATATTCGTTCGCGTCATGTCGCTCCCCCTACTCTTCCCAACATTGCCGTAGTTTTTCCAAGGCACGAAGCCAGAGCATTCGTACCGCGCCCGAGGACCGTCCCATCTGTTCGGCGATCTCGTCGAACGGGAGCCCCTGGAGATGCCGCATCGTCAACACGTCTCGATAGTCGTCCGGCAGGCTGGCCAGATAGTCGGCCAATTGAACCACCTCCTCGCGGCGACATGCGTCCTTGCTCGGCGAGGGGTCGCGAGCCACGACCATCGATTCAAGCCGGATCCCCGACTTTTCCAGCGAGTTACGGATCTGACCCAGCGAGAGTTCGCGATGGATGGACCGTTTCTTGGCAAGAACGTGTTTCTGGAAGAGGTGGCCGATGTTGTTGGCCAAAATCTTCCTCAGCCACGAGGTGAATTCCTTCTGCGTGGTTCCGAGAAAATCGCTGAAATCGCGATGCGCTTCGAGAAAAGTATCCTGGACGACATCCGCCATGTCGAAGCGCGCACGGAGCTCCGCACCCATCTGTGCCGTAGCAAGAAGGCGGAGGTAGTTTTCGTATCGACCTAACAAGCAGCCGAGACTATCCGCGTTGCCCGATTTGGCTTCGCCCAATAGTTCGTCCACCGTCGGCCGAGCGGTTGCTGAGTCCGAAGAGGTCATCAACGTCGCTTCCAGGTTACAGCTTTCGTTTCATCACTTCTGGCACCTAAGAATGGTCAATTTTGACACCTAAAAGCGCAAATGAAGCCATGAAACGGCTTTCCGTTTAACTAAGCTAAGGCATTCTCTCCCGGTCGGCGTTGTGTTGAATTCTACACCTTGCCACTGTAAGAGGCACAGAACGAGCCCGAATGTCACGCCGTTTCTCGAAAAAATTTAAATACTTGTAAATTATACCCTACCGCGTCATAAAAAGGAGGTTTTGACAACACAATATTCCCCCCCAAAGAATGCGGCCTATGTATAACGTAACTGAAGTACACCAAATAGTTTACGGTATTTCAGCCAAGACGGCCCTTCTTAGAATCAGGCCAAGTGGCTCAAGAATTTATCCGATCACCGCAAGATCGCTAAAAAATCAACCCCGCCGCTCGGCGTTGAGTGAAAAGTAAGTCCTTTGCCAACCCTCCCGTAAGGGGGGGCATGCAGATGTTAGCCCGGCCGCCTGCGGCCGGTTGGGAGTTTCGGTCGCAGACGCCTGGCTAATCGAGTCGCATCTATTTTTCATCCGGTTCTTCGGGTTCCGGAGTGGATTTCAGAAGAGAACGTCGTTCCAACATTTTCTTCATCTTCGGGATCATTTCGCGGTCGCGCTCGTCCAGCAGTTGGGGAGTAGGGTACCCTTTCAGTTCCCGCAAGATTCTTGTGCTGGTGGCCCATTGGATCGTTTCGTCGACGATCGGTGGCCGTCCGTCTTGCTTTTCCCACCACGTTTTCCATGCCTCGACGTCGTGTCCGAAGTTCTGGCCCGTGAGGCGGAGCAGCGAGATCCTGGCCCAGAGACGCGTGTTCCAATTGTAGTGGTACGTCAGGTGGACCAGCTCGGGCACCACGCTCTTGTCTCCCAGCAGCCCGAGTGCCCGAGTTGCCGTATGCCGGTCCCAGTTGTTCTTTTCCTTTCGATCCGCGGCGATTTGGAGGATGAAGGGTATCGCCTTCTTGCTGCGCAGTCCGGCCAGCGCGTCGATCGCCCTGACCCGTTCACTTTCATTCTTGCTGAGGATCAGTCTGAGGTAGTAGTTTTCTTCCTCGGTTCTTTTCTCGGGACTGAGACGATCCCAGTATTTCGCGTTCGGCACTCCGAAGACCGCGGCATCCCACCGGCAGTAGAGTTGCAGTTCTTCGGTCAACTTTTCGTCGTTGGGCAACGGCTCGTAGGTATGATTCATTTTGGGAAGCGTTGTCGACGAGGCTTCCGGCTTGTCTTGTGGCGGAGACGTTCTAACGTCGGTCACGCGGGCGGTCGCCATCTTTCCTCTCGTCCCTTGCGACTCGTACAACTCTTTGAGCAGCCATACTTTTTGGTCGACAAGTTGAAATTTCATATCGAAGACCCAAGGAAAAACTTCGGGCATCTTCTCTTTCAACAATCGGACCACGATCCGGCCGGGCACTTGGCCGCCGTCGCTCGTCTTTTGGTAATCCGAGTAGGTGGTGACAAAGGTGGGTTTGTCCTTATAAAACGCTTCCTCGCGCAGGATGCGGCCGGTTGTCTTGTCGACCCAGACCTGATCCACGCCGGCTGCTTGCCCGCCAGATCCGTACCAAGTGCTATAGATGCCACAGCCAACCTGGATCGGCATGTAATCTTTGGTTTCCGTGATGGTGGCGGGCCGGAGCTGGAGCACCCAGGCGTCGACCCCGTCGAGTTTTTCTTCGCCCGCCATGGTGATCTTGCAGTATTCCGAAACATCGACCGTCGCCCAGTGTTGCAAAGGCCCCATCATCGTGACCGCTTGCATGATCGCGACGTTTTTAGGAAACATTTTTCTCGGGTCGAATTTTCCTTCCTCTTCCTTAAAGGGATAAAGCAGTTCCTCCCCTTTTTGGATCCGGAGCCGGTCCGGCGCTTGGTACTCTACCTTATATGTCACGGGAGAACCGTTCGGGAAGTCTCGTTTAAGTTTGAGAAACTTCATGGTGAAGGTATACGACAAATATTCCGGATCGGGCCGCAGCCAGTGTCGGTTGCTCTTAAGGATTTTATCGAGCAGCTCTTTCGGTGCCGGCCGATCGGAGAGCGGGCGTAATGTCGGCTCAGTCGGTTTGGTTGGCTCAGCCGCGTCTGTTGGCTTGGCCTGATTTTCCTCAGAAGCCGACTCTTCGGGCTTTGGCTTGGAAATAGGTTCTCCTAGCGTTTTTGACACGGTCTTCGACGGTCCCGGCTTCTTTTCCTGAGCATATCCCAGCTGCAACAGCGCACCGGGCACCAAAATCAGCAGAGCAAAAACGGCCAGGACGTAGATGGTCTTTCGCTTCAAGCGGCGGTGGCTTCGACGCGAATCGAGAATCGCTCGAACCCGTTTTTCAAGATCCGAAGGGCTCGCCATCGGCAACGCCACCGAACCGATCAAGCGAAAACGTTTTGCCTGGCGAGCGACCTGGACCAAGTGCTCCGCGTAGTCGGGGGGCGCCGTGTCCGCGGCAAGTACCATGTCGTCGGCCGCCTGCTCGCTCGTCTTGCATAACTGCCGAGCAACCAACCAGACGAGCGGATGGAACCAATAAACCGCGCACGCCAACCGGCCCAACAGGTGAGTGAAACAATCGCCTCGCCGAATATGGGCCAGTTCATGCAGCAGCACGCTTCGTTTCGTTTGCTCCGACCAACTTTCACTTCCGGCGGGAACGAGGATGACCGGCCGCCGTACTCCCCAAGTCATCGGTACCGAGATCCGCGAGCTCATGCGAATCGTCACCGGTCGCCGCAATTTGCATGTCGGAACCAACTGCCGCAAAAGACGCGACCAACTTGAATCTTCGACCGGCTGAGCTTCACGTACGATCGACCATGCCCCACCGATCCCGATCGCCAGCCAGACCAAGCACAACCCACTTCCGATAGCCCAAAGGGAGAGCAAAAATACCGACCACGTTTCGGCCGACCATCCTGACTTCAATACGGCAGGCGGTAACGTAACTACTTGTGAATTATGTCCTTGCGTCGAAACCGGGGGAGCCACCTCGTGCGGCGGAACTTCCGAGAATGGCTCCTCTACCGGTAACGGTGGTATAGCAACAAATTCGCCCGCCTCAGGGGCGTCTGTAGGCGAAGGAGAGGCTGCCAATTCCACGGGCGGCGTCGCTTCGTCCGCCATCGCCGGTGCGGCCGATGGCTGCGGAGGCAAAATGGACCACTGCCACGCCGGCAAGAATCCATAGAAACAAGGAAGCAACAATGCACCGACCAGCGACAAAGCACAGATCCAATGTCGCAGTGCGGCCGACGCGCGGCGCAACACGAGAACCACGATCATCACCGCCAGCAACACGGTGGTCAGTCGCAGAAGAATTTCCAAGGGGGGCGATATCTGCCCGACCCAATGCGTCAAGTCTAGAAAACTAGTCATCGCTCTTCTCCTTTGCTTCCTGGATCAATTTGGTCAGTCGGCTCAGCTCCTTGTCCGACAGTTCGGAAGACGACATATCCAATAAAGCGGCCATCGCACTGACCGCCGAATTGTTGAAGAACGTGCGAAGCAACTGCTCCATCGCCGACCGCTTGGCTTTCTCGGTCGAGATGCACGGGTAGTACACGTACCGCGGCCCGTCGTTCTCGTGAGTAAGAAACTCTTTCTCTTCCAAGACTCGCAGCAAGGTGCGGACGGTGGAATAGCTGGGCCGATCGGCCATCTCGCGATGGATTTGGGCGGCGGTCGCCCGTCCGTGGCTATAGATGATTTCCATAATTTGCCGTTCACGCCGGCTCAACGCAGAGAGAGAAGAGGAAGCCATAGCAACTCCTTTTCGTGTTGTAACGAGAATCAGAATCAGGCGATCGCCCGGTAAGTGCTTAATTTTTAGCACTATGCGTAAAAATACACATTCGGGTCAGCAGAGTCAACCCGGAAGAAAAGATTTTGTGAAAAATTTTTCACAACTCGCCCCCACCCCAAGCCGAAATTGGAGCTGCGACAGCAGACCCCATTTCGGGTCTGGAAGCTGCAAAGCTCTTTATAATAAAAACTTACAAAAAGCCCTAATGCCCCTTCTTCTCCAGCTTTGTCTTCACTCGATGTCGGAGCGAGTCGTAGCTGATCGGGCCGGCACCGTGGCCGAGAAGCACGAGCAGGCCGCCCATGATCGCGAGGTTTTTCAGAAAGTGGATCATCTGCATGGTCTGCTCCAGGTCGGCGTACTGCCAGAAGTCGTGGAAGATGAGCGTCACCGGGAGCAGAAAGATCAGCAGGGCCAACGCGCCCAGTCGGGCCTTCACGCCGAGCAGCACCGACAGCCCCCCGCCGATCTCCACGATCACGGCCATGATCAAGAAAAACGGGACCCATTTCATCCCCTCTCCTCGCATTAAATCGGCGGTGTGAGACCAATTCATCATTTTGTTGATCGCACTGAGCAAAAAGATCAGGCTCAAAAACAACCGGCCGACCGGAAGGGTCAGATATTCGAGAAGGCGAAACATCGTCATATCTCCTATGGAAAAGGGTGATACATCATAACGTTTAGCCGCGTGGGCTTGCCCCGCGCTTTGGCGTCCATGAAAAATCCAACGTTATGCTATTATGTTTAACGAATTTTTCGGAAAGTATCAACCGTGGTATTTCGAAATGTTTAGCCGCCGAACATCGTTCGGCGTGTTTTGAAGCTACGAAAACACGCCGAACGA
>JASFHG010000075.1:0-10235 GCA_050123355.1 Planctomycetia bacterium | reverse complement strand
TCGAGTCTGCTCTTGACGTACTGGCCCTCTGTCGTATAGTCTTCCTCCGAAAATCGTCCGATGCGCTCGATCTGTTGACCGAGGCGAAGCTCCTGCGACGGTTCCGACTGGACGAAAAATCGCTGGCCGGACTGTACGGCGGCTATTATGTTGCCGAGTTGTTGAGTGAGTTGACGCACGAGTACGAGCCGATGCCCGAGTTGTTTGACTTGGCCGACACGACACTGGTCGAGCTGGCCGCCGGAAACGACGTGGCGACGAACGTGGTTCGTTTCGAGTTGAGTATGCTCCGGCTGCTGGGGCTGTGTCCCTCGTTGGATCAGTGTGTTGGATGTGGATGCGATTTGAGTCAAATAACTCGCACGGCGTTCGGCCATCTTGACGGTGGCGTGTTGTGCGAGAAGTGTCGCGTCGGCCGGCAACAAGTGGCGACCGTCCGAAGCCAAACGCTTCAAACGATGTCGCAGTTGGCCGGGCTGGAAGATTTATCAGAGCCGATACCGACGATCGATCGCCGCATCCAAGGCGAGTTACGTGGCCTTATGAACCACTACATGGCTCACCTGTTGGGCAAACGCCCGAAAATGCAGAAGTATTTAAAAACAAGTTTTTAGTGTTCAGCTTGTAAGTTGGACTATAAAATTAAGGACAAGGATGTCCGTTATGGTATTGAAAAACGAATGGAGTCGTCTCGGGCTGCTGGGAGTTGTGATCCTTGTGATGTCCGGGTGTATGAGCCTTCCGGGTACGGCGGGGCGGATGAAGCCGTTGCCGAATTGGATGGTTGGGAAGAAACCGCCGGCGCAGGCTCCTGCCGGACCGGATGGCATACAAGGCATGAAGCCCAACGCGTCGGGTATTCAACAGGTTGCGGCGATCGGGCCGGTGACCAACCCGACGTCGTCGCTCCCTCCCAGCGCGATGAATCAAGTGAGTGGCCTGGACGCCGAACGGCTCGAGAAGCCGAAGGCGTGGTGGGATGTTACCCAATTCTCGCCCACGGAAATTTCGGACGGCTTTAAGGCGACCTTCGGCATCGATCCGAACGAAGATCGTGCCCGCGTGATCTACAAGCAGGCGGTCTCTTATTATAAGCAGAAGCATTATTCGGCGGCAGCGAAGCGATTCAAACGGGCGGCCGCTCGCTGGCCCGACTCGCTTTTGGAAGAGGACGCACTCTTCTATCAAGGCGAAAGCCACTTCTTTGCCGACGAATATACCAAAGCGCAGGACGCGTTTGGTGAGCTGTTGAAAAAGCACGGGAACACCCGTTATCTCGATACGGTTTCGAAGCGGCTCTTCGCGATCGCGCAGTATTGGGAGAAGGCGTGGGAGGCCAAGCCACATTGGCCGATCACCCCGAACGTGACTGACAAGACCCAGCCGCTCTTCGATACCTGGGGATATGGAATCAAGGCCTACGAGATGATCGCGATGAACGATCCGACCGGGCCGCTGGCCGACGACAGTCTCATGGCGCTGGCTAATGCCTATTTCCGACGGAAACGATACCTGGACTCGGCCGACTATTACGACCGGGTTCGGGCCGATTATCCGAAGAGCAAGTACCTGATCGATGCCCACTTCTTGGCAATGAAGAGTCACGAAATGAGCTATCAGGGTGCCGAGTATGACAACACCCCGCTGAAAAAGGCGGAGAAAATCGCCGACACGCTCCTGACCCAGTTCGGACCGCGGCTTGGTAAAGAGCGGGAAAAGGTGCTCGAAACCAAGAGCCGGATCCTGGCCAAGCTGGCCGAGCAGGATTGGGCCATGGCCAAGTTCTACGAAGGCAAAGGCCAATATGGCTCGGCTCGATTCTACTATAACGAGATCATCCAAGGATACCCGGGTACGCCGATCGCGAAAAGCTCACAGGAACGGTTGGTCCAGATCAAGGACAAGCCGGAGGTGACGGTCAATCAGTTCCAGGCATTGGTCGATCTGTTGGATCCAGAAGACGATCCGCTGGCCGAGATCGATAACTCGCAACGTAGCGACGCGCGAGTAGCCCGAAGAACCGAGGAAGAAAAACGCGGCTTCTGGGGCGGGCTCATAAAGGGCTCCGCCGAACAGGCCAATCGGGGTGAGGTCGAAGACCAAAGACAAAAAGATCTGTGGCGGTAAAACGATGAAGAAAATTGCTTTCTATCGCTGGTTGCTTCTCTGCACGCTGGTGGTCGTGACGACCGGTTGTGCGGGCTACCGGTTCGGCAATCGGACGCTCTATCCGCCGCACATCCGCACGGTCTACGTTCCGACGTGCGAGTCGAGCAGCTTTCGACCCTTCCTCGGCGAGCGGCTGACCGAAGCGATTGTCAAGGAGGTTGAGCAAAAGACCCCGTATAAAGTCGTCTCGACGCCCGAAGAAGCCGACAGCATTTTGACTTGCCGGATTGTTGACGAGGGGAAACGGGTGGTTGCCGAGAACTATTATGACGACCCTCGCCAGGTCCAATATTGGTTCAACGTGCAAGTGAACTGGATCGATCGCCAGCAGCAACAAATTTGTCCCGGCGGCGCGGTCTCGATCCCGCGCGAGTCGGTCGATCTTCTCGAAACGTCCAACATGGCGGCCGAAGTGGGCCAGTCCGGTGCCACCGCCCAACAGGATGCGATCAACAAAATCGCCACCCGCGTCGTCACCATGATGGAAGCACCGTGGTGAAATAGAGGACAGACGACAGAGGACAGAAAGAGCTTCCGCTCCAAAATGATTTTACGCCGGTGCGGCAGCACCCTCTGTCATCTGTCCTCTGTTCTCTGTACTCTATTCAATTTCATTGACGACCAGCATGTTGTGGCGGGAGGCGCTGATGCCGGTGCCGCCGACCAGGACGACACGGTCGCCTGCCTCGACGTAGCCTGCCTTGCGGGCCAGGTCGGTGACGTACTCCATCAGTGCCGCCGGGTCTTCTTTCTGTGGCGTGGCGGCCAGCGGGACGATCCCCCAGTAGAGACACATGCGACGCAGGGTTACGTCCGAGTTGCTCACGCCGATGATCGGGACAAAGTGGCGGTTCTTCGAGACTCGCAACGCGGTCTGGCCACTTTCGGAGTAGGCGATGACCATCTGGGCGTCCAACCGCTCGGCGAGTCGACCGGCCGAGAAGGTGATCGCCAGTGTGATCGGGCTGATGTCCGTGCCGTCGAGGTCCGGCATCGGACGGGCGTCGCGCTGACGATACAGCGGCTCGGTGGCCAAGGCGACGCGGTGCATCATCTCGACCGATTCGCGAGGGTACTTGCCGATTGCCGTCTCGCCCGAGAGCATGCACGCATCGGTCCCGTCGAGGATCGCGTTGGCCACATCGGTCACTTCGGCCCGGGTGGGGATCCGCGAGTGCTGCATGCTGTCGAGCATCTGGGTCGCGGTAATTACCGGCCGGTGGTAGCGGTGGCACATCTCGATGATCCGCTTCTGCACGACCGGGACTTGGGCGATGTCGATCTCGACACCCAGGTCGCCGCGCGCGACCATCACGCCGTCGGTCGTCTGCATGATTTCTTCGAGGTTCTCGATCGCTTCGGGCTTTTCGAGCTTGGCGATGATCTGCGTATGGGCGTTTTCGCCGTCGATGATTGCGCGGAGCTGTCGGATATCATTGGCCGAGCGGACGAAGCTCAGGCCGAGGAAGTCGATCCCTTGGCGGGCGGCCCAAACGGCGTTGTCCCGATCTTTTTCGTTCATTGACGAGACGCTTAGCTTGACGCCCGGCAGGTTGACCCCCTGGTGGCTTCGGACCAGGCCGGACTGTTGGATCGTGCAGGTGGCCGAGTCTTTGTCGACCGATTCGACTTTCAGGCTGACGATCCCGTCGGCCAGGACGATCCGGTCGCCGGGGGTCAGTTCGTCGATCAACGTTTCGTAGGTCGTCGTCAGGTCGGTCGGTGCGTTGGATGTCGTGCCGCGGATGAATCGGACCGTCTCGCCCGTGTTCATTTGGAGCTGTCCGTCTTGCAGCTCGCCGAGTCGGATCTTCGGCCCGGCCAGATCGACGAGGATGCCGACCGGCCAGCCGACCTTCTCGCTCGCTTCCCGGATTGCGTTGATCGTGGCCTGATGCTCCTCGCGAGTGCCATGGGCCGTATTTACTCGGAAGACGTCGACGCCGACCGTGAGCAGTTCGGCCAGTTGATCGACCGTGTTGCACGCCGGCCCGACGGTCGCGACGATTTTCGTTTGGCTGGGACGTTGATTCGGCGGCAAATTGGCCCGTGACATGAGAGACTCCCTTATGAAAAGGTGTTGGTGGTATCCATCCGTTTCGAGAAGTTTACTCGATTTCTGTCGATTCGTAAAGCGTCGGGCGGTTTTACAAATATAGCTTCCGGAGAGAGTGGGTGATGCACAGAAAAATTCGGTTTCCAAACCCCCTTTTAGCCGCAACAGCTTGCTGTGCGCTTTCCTGTAAGCATCGTTTCCGGGGGTTTTTATTGTGAAGAGGTTTTTTGCTGTGATCATGATACCCGAAATAGGGCACTTCTCTTCGTTAGGGCGAGCCCTGACCTACTTTTTCGCACCGATCGCCGCGAGATACGTGCGGGTGGCGATGAAGAGGGTGTTGCCGGCGCAGGTCGGCGTTGTGTAGATGGTTTCGTCCATGCAATTTTCGGCGATCTCTTCGAGCGTGCGGGCGAGTCGCAGGACGATCAGGTCGCCATCTTCGTCGCCGAGGTAGATTTTGTCCCCGATCACCAGCGGCGAGCCCCAGATCGAGGCCATCGCGTCGTAGATCCAGAGCAGCTTGCCCGTTTTTTGATCGACGCAGTGGACCAGTCCGGCGATGTCGGCCGTGACGACCAGGCCGCGGCTGACGACGACCGTGCTGATCGAGCGGTGCATCTGTTCTTCAAACTCACGTTCGACACCCTTGTCGACCTCTTTTCCTTCATAGCACCAGACGGCGGCCGAGTTCGGGTTGGGCTGAATTTTATCACCTTTCTTCGGGTCGGCTGCTTGAAGACGTTTTGGCGGTAGCGGCTTGCCTTGCGAGTCGAGGGCGAGCGTCGGGCTGACGTCGCCGCGTCGCGTGGCGTCGATGCACCAGAGTCGCCCGTTTGCCTCGCCGAACTCCGGGTCGTGGCCCGTCGCGATGTAAACGTGCTTGCCGACGACGACCGGCGTCGAGACGAGGCTCGCTCGGTCGCCCATCCCGCTCCCTTTCCAGAAAGCATCTTTCGGGTTGCAGTCGAAGCGCCAGAGCAGCTTGGGCCCGTCCTTTTTGATTTCGTAGCTATAGACCCAACCGTCGCCGGCGGGGAAGATGACTTGCGTGGTGCCGTCGATCGTCGCGACTGCGGGCGAGGACCACTGGCCGTGCAGGATCTGTGCTCCCGGCCCGACGTCGCTCCAGAGCAGCTTGCCCGTATTCTTGTCGAGCGAGATGAAGCTTGGCGCCTTGGGCTTGGGGACCTGTTGGTGCGATTCGTTGACGCCGTTGGAGGTGCAGAGGAAAAGTTGGTCGCCGACTTCGACGACCGTGCAGCTTGCCATGTTGTGTGGGTGGATGTCGAGTTGGCCGATCATGTCGAACGACCAAAGGACTTTTGATTCGCCCGGCCGCTTCGGGTCGCCGGCCGTCGCGAGGCAGACCACCTCGGCCCGATTGGTCACGATCCAAAGTCGGTCGCCGACGACTAGCGGGTTCGAGCAGATTCCTTGCTCGGGCCAGTCGATCTCTCGCCCGTCGGGATGCTTTTCGACCGAATGTTGCCAGAGAAACTTGCCTGTCTTTTCGTCAAACGCGAGCAGGACGCCGAGGTCGGTCTCTTTCGGATATTTTTTGAGGTACCCGGCCCCGTTGTTGGTCGCACAGAAGACGCGGCCTCCGGCGACGATCGGCGTGCCGTAGGTCACCGACCCGAGCGGCATGACCCAGCGGACGTTTTCCGCGTCGGCCGAGTCCCACGTTTTGGTTTTGTCGTCCCAGCTCCCGATGCTCCACTCGGTCGGGATGTCTGCCTTTTCCACGACGTTATTTCTCGCGGCCGAGCCACCCCACTCGCCACGTACCGGTGGCTGCTTCGTCGTATCGGCATGTCCGACAGCAAAGGCGAGAACGAGAATGCATAAAATAAGTTGAACGTGTAGGCAAGATTTCATCGGTGGGATTTGGGGTGAGGGATATTTTTGTTAGCGGCGGGGCTTGTCCCCGCGCTAAGGAGGTTTTATTAAGAACCCGTCTGAAAACCTCTTGGCAGTTTTCGGATAGGGTTCTAAGGATTGCGTTTTTAACGCGGGGACAAGCCCCGCCGCTAACTTTATTTTAGCACGTCCCGTCCCGGGCGGACAAGTCGCGGTGGGCGTTTAAGTGGGGCAGGGGACGTGGCGTATCGGCCGTTTCGGGGGCGATTTGGACGTCGACCAGGCGGCCGATCTCGTTGCAGGCGCCATCGGTTTGGACCGGGATATAGCGGGCCGACGTGCCGGTGAGCTGGCCCGACTGGCTGTGGACTTTCGATTCCAGAAGCACTTGGAGCCGTGTGCCGAGAAACTGACGGAAATAAGCGTCGCGGAGCTCGACTTCTAGCTCGGCTAGGCGAGCCGCACGCTCGCGGATCACGTTGCCGGGGATCTGGTCGGGCAAGGTCGCGGCGACCGTCCCTTCGCGGCGGCTGAACGGGAAGATGTGGATTTTCGAAAACGCGGTCTGACGTGCCGTGGCGAGCGTCTCTTCAAATTCGGCGTTCGTCTCGCCGGGGAAGCCGACGATGATGTCGGTCGTGAAGGCGGGCCGGTCGAGCTTCTCGCCGATCATCTCGCACCGGTCGAGGAACTCGCTCGAACTGAACCGGCGACGCATCCGCTCGAGTACCGTGTCCGAACCGCTTTGCATCGAAAGGTGCAGGTGCGGGCAAACCTTCTCGGAGTACTCGGCCATCACGTCGATCAACTCGGGCGTTGCCTCGACCGCTTCGATACTCGAGATCCGGACCCGAAATTTTCCGTCGAGCCTTGCGATCTGCCGCACCAAACCGGCCAGATTGTTTTTTTCGTCGAGATCTACACCGTAGTGGCCCAAATGGATACCGGTCAGGACAACCTCTTGATACCCGCTGTCGACCAGTCGTCGGATCTCGTCGAGCACCGCACCCGTCGGGCGGCTGGTTAGATGGGGACGTACGTACGGGATGATGCAGTAGGCGCAGAATTGGTTGCAGCCATCTTGTACTTTGACGAAAACTCGCGACCGTGGCCCGAACGCGTCGATTCCGTCGGGCGGATTTTCCAGTCCGAACCGCTGGAGCAACTTGGGCAGGTCCCGTTTGTCGGTGACGACTTCGATGACGCCCGGCAATGCGGCCGCCTCGTCCGGTCGTCGGGTGGCGTAGCAGCCGGTCACGATCAGCTTCGCGCCCGGGTTGCTTTTGGCCGCCTGGCGGACCAGCTTCCGGCTCTTCCGGTCGCTCTCGGCGGTGACCGTGCAGGTGTTGATTACGCACAGGTCGGCCGCTTCCCCTCGTGCCGCGTCGGTGTAGCCGAGCAGGAGGAGCCCCTGCCGGAGGTACTGTGTTTCGTATTGATTGACTTTGCAGCCGAGCGTGATCGTTCTGAGGGTAGGCATCTTTTCATTATCCCGGGCCGGCAGCGGATGGGCAAGGCGATCCAGATACTTAGCCGTTGAGCTTGCTCGTCGTTTTTGTACCCGAAATAGAGGCTGCGCCTCAATTTCGGCTTGGAGGTAATGGTATGAAATCGGAGAGAATTACCCCCGTGTTGGGTGGAATGTTCCGCTTTTTGTAAAAATATGCGGATTGTTCCGGTTAGGCGAACGATAACGATTGTAGCGTGGTTTTCTGCGCCAGTGATGTCAAATTGCGCACCCATGTAAAAATAGGTAGTATGACAATGAACGCCTTGCCGTTTTTTGCGAAATCATGTTTCCGTGTTTTTCTCGCGATGAGTTTTGTTCTCGTGGCGGTCTCTTGGTCGCTTGCCGACGAGGCAGGCCTTCAAGTGATCGAGCCGGAGAACGTCCCGATCCTCCAGCCGGCCGAACAACCGACTGAAACGGTGGCTCAGCCTGGGATTCCCTATTCGAGTGTGAAAGTTTATAGCACCGATCCGAACTCGGCGGGGATCCGGGTGATTATCCCGACGAACTACGCGGAGGAAGAACAACCTCAACCGGCTGTGGTGGCTGCCGTGCCGCAGGCGAATGTTGCGCCACCGCAAGTGAGTGTCCCGCCGCAAGCGAGTATACCACCGCAGGTTCATCAGGCGGCGCCGATTGGCGTGCAAGGGATCCCGGTTGTACAAGGTGCCGAAGTGAGCCCGACCGGTGTGGTTCCGGACCAGTCGATGAAGACGATCCGGCTACTCAACGCGTTGTCGGACCAGTGGAACAAGCCGGCGCAGCAGGTTCCGCCTGCCCCGTCGCCGTTTAAGGAGGAGCCGGTCCAAACCACGCCGAAACCGATTACCACTCCGCCAAAACCGCTTACTACTACGCCGACGCAAGAGGTGCCACCGAAGCAGCCAGAGAAGCCAGTGCAATCGGGACAACGTCGTACGCCTGCGCCGATCGAGTCGCGGCCTGCTCCGATCGTGACGCCTGATGACGAGATCAAACCGCTCGAGCCGAACGACGCGTTGAATGACGATCTGCCTTACTACCAATATGACCAGCCTTCCCAGCCTAAGTTCCGTCCGGGTGCCCGTCTTCGCGAGCGTTTGATGCACGGTGGGCCTTTGCGGCAGAAAATCGCCTCTTATCTCGATCGCCAAGCGTCTCCAATGCCCTATCCGGGCGATCGGTGGGGGCCGGGCCATTGGGTCGGGCCGGGGGTCTGGATGCCGAGCCGAGCGACCCAAGCGGCCGGGCCGATGTGCGACGATGCTTGCTGTGGCGAGCCGATGTGTGGCGACCCGATAGGTTGTGGCGGTATCTATGGCTGGGGAGCGCCGTGCAGATTGATCGCGCCGGCTTTCCTTACCGAGCGAAGGATCACGATCGGCGGGTGGATCGATCAAGGGATCACGTACAACGCCGGCGATCCGGCCGATCGCTATAATGGCCCGGTCACGTTCAACGACCGGAGCGGTGACTATCAGATGAACCAAACGGATCTTTTCATCGAGCGAAAGGTCGACGGGAACGAGTCGGGGTTGGAAATTGGCGGCCGTGTCGATGTGCTTTTCGGAACCGACGCTCGTTTCACTGCGGCCAACGGTTGGGAGACGAACTGGGACATGCACGAACGGTTCTATCGTGTGAGTGTGCCGCAGATGTACGCCGATTTCGGTGTTCGAGACTGGACCGTTCGGCTGGGCCATTTCTACTCGGGAATGGGCTACGAGTCGGTGCCGAGCGTGAACAACTTCTTCTACTCGCACAGCTACTCAATGCAGTATAGCGAGCCGTTTACGTACACCGGCATGATGGCCACTCGCAGGATCAATCGACAGTTGAAGTTAAACGCCGGCTTCCACCGTGGCTGGGATCAGTTCAACGGGATCTACGACTGCAACCGGCTGAGTGTCTTGGCCGGAGCGAATTGGGTGAGTCGTAGCGGGCGGCTGAAGCTCGATTTTGCCATGACCGCCGGGCCCCAGGGCCACGACAACAGTACCATAATGTATAGTGTAGTAGGAACTTACCTTCCTCGCGGTTGGCTCGAGTGTGTCGTGCAACACGATTACGGCCAGAGCACCGGCGGAGACCTCTACGGCGTCCGGTTTGCCGAATGGTACAGCCTGAGCCAGTATTTCTTCGTCACGTTGAACGAGCGATGGAAAGTGGGTGCCCGCATCGAATGCTTCCGCGACCAGCAGGGCGTTCGCGTGCATGGGCTGGGGGACGGAAACTTGGCGACCGGTCCTTACCCGGGCGATTTCTGGGAGGTGACGCTCGGCCTGAATTGGGATCCGCACTCCAACGTTCGGATCCGGCCTGAAGTCCGTTGGGATTGGTACAGCGTGAACGGAAGAACGGTCAATCGGCCGTTTGACGGTGGTAACAGCAGCAAGCAGTTTTTGCTCGGCGTCGATGCAGTGGTCCAATTTTAAGAAACAAGAAAGAGAAAACATGTCCAGCGATACACCAAAGGTAGTTTCGAAACGATGGTTCGGGGTGAAGACGCTCTATCAACTTCAGGGGAAGAATGTCACACCGAATCGGAACTGTTACGAGGAACGGATCACGGTCTGGCAAGCGGAGTCGTTTGATCAGGCGATCGAAAAGGCGGTCCGGGAAGCCCAAGCTTATGCGGCCGACGGGACGGGCACCTAT
>JASFHG010000074.1:0-10277 GCA_050123355.1 Planctomycetia bacterium | reverse complement strand
AGCCCTGGTATGGGTGACCTGCGAGCCCCCTACGCCATCAGGCGCCCAGCCAGGCCCTTTTTCTTGGTGCTGACGCACCAGGGCGGGAACCCGCTCCCGTTGGTCGGGCGGCAGGGCCGCCGGCCGGTCGAGCTGCCGCTCGGTTGCAAGAACCCGCTCCCGTTGGTCGCTGACGTGGGAACAAGATTTTAGCCGTCGAGCTTGCTCGTCGATTGAAACCAGTGGCCACGTTTTCTCTCACTCCCAATCGACGAGCAAGCTCGACGGCTAAAGCTTTGGAGTGCGGTGACAAGTCACCGCACTCCAAAAGACTCGCCGGCGCAATCGCAAAAGGAAAATTTCTACCCGATCCGACCCTCTGCAAGCAGAGAATCGGCTTGTGAGAAATCACGTTGATATGCAAAGACACAACTTTGGGAAAAACACACTCCCAAAAGGTGCGTCCAGACGCACCCTACCATTTCGCGCCAGCGACCAACGGGAGCGGGTTGCTCCAATCGAGCGGGAGCTCGTCCGGCCGGCGGCCCTGCCGCCCGACCAACGGGAGCGGTTTCCCGCCCTGGTGCGTCAGCACCGATCAAAAAATTTGGAGACGATTTCCGGAACGTTCAGCGGTTCGGCGACGTCGAGGAAGCGGGATTCGGTGAGGCTGCGGAACCAGGTGTATTGGCGTTTGGCGAAGCGGCGGGTGTTTTGTTTGATCAACTCGGCGGTGGTTGCCAGGTCGGGGAGCTTGCCGTCGAGGAAATCGAGCATCTCGCGGTAGCCGACCCCTTGCGTGGCGGTGTGGCTCAGTTTGGGGAACTTCTCGCGGAGCTGTCGGACCTCGTCGAGCAGCCCTTTTTCGAGCATCGTGTCGACTCGCCGGTTGATCCGGTCGTAGATCGTCTCGCGGTCCCAGTTCAAGACGAAGACGTGACACGCCTCGGCCGGGCGGCCGTGTTCGAACTGCTCTTGGAACTTGCTGATCGGGCTGCCGGTCTTCTCGAAGACCTCGATCGCACGGATCAGGCGTCGGGTGTCGTTCGGGTGGAGCCGTTCGGCGGACGCCGGGTCGATTTTCTGGAGCCGTCGATGCAGCTCGCCCGGCTCGGAGGTCTCGGCCACCTGGCGTAGCGATTCGCGGAGTTCCGGATCGGCTTCCGGTCCTTCGAAGATGCCTCGCAACAGCCCTTTGAGGTAGAGAGGCGTGCCGCCGACGAACAGAACTTCCTTGCCTCGGCCGCGGATCTGCGAGACGATTTGTTTCGCGTCGTCCAGGTAGCGGGCCAGGCTGTACATTTCGTCCGGGTTGACGACATCGATCAGGTGGTGGGGGAGTTGCCGCTGTTCTTCGGGCGTCGGCTTGGCGGTCCCGATATCCATGTATCGGTAGACGGCCATCGAGTCCATCGAGACGATTTCGGCATCGAGTCGTTCGGCCAGGGAGAGGGCGATTTCGGTCTTGCCGCCGCCGGTGGGACCGGTGAGAAACCAGCAGTCGTCGAACACGTTGGGCGTGGAGGCCGAGGGCATGGTACCGGGATTATTTCTTTTGCAGCCAGTCTTCGGGGGCGTAGAGGATGCAGGCGCACGATTTGCATAACGTGGGCTCTTTGAGCTCGGCAGCCAGGAGGAGGTTGATCTGGTTGAGCGGCACCTTTTGGTTGCAGTTGGAGCAGAATTCTCCTTCGACCGACGAGAGGGCGTCTTCGCCGAGCGATTTGACGGCTCGTCGGTAGACGGTCGTGAACGGCTCGACGAGATGGGCCTCGGCTTCGGCTAGTCGGGCCTCAACGTTGGCGAGATCGCCGCGGATCGATGGCTCCTCTTCGGCAAATTTCGCCTCCGCGGCCTTTTTGTCTGCTTGGGCCTTTTCCAACGCGGCGTTGGCTTCTTCGATTTTGGATTTGAAGCCGTCGAGCGATTCCATTCCTTCGAGAATTTCGTCGGCCAGGACGCTGTTGGTCATCTCGGCCGCTTGGATCTGGTCCTTCAGGGCGTCGTATTCACGGTTGCTCGAAGCGGTATTGAGCTGGTCCTGAAGTTTTTTGACCTTTTCTTCACTGTCGCGAAGCTGGCCTTGCTTGGCATCGGACGCCATGCGGGCCGCCTTGGCCTCTTCGCGGATTCGTTCCAACTCCTGCTCCGCCTTGGCCACGTTTTTATCGTGGGCCGCAATGAGAGCGGGCCCTCGCCGGAGTCGCGATTTCAGATCGGTCAACTGGCGGTGGATTTGGTGGAGTGTACGAAGCAGTTCAGAAGATACAGTCGCGGTTGATGACATATCTGGGCACCCATGGGAGGGGTTATTCAATTGCCAAGGAGCCTACCGAGCAAGGTAAAACGCCTTTCTCCGTAGCTAGACCGGTCGATCCAAACCGGAACTGTATCTATTATACTGCGACTCTTTTGAAAGATCAGGGGGGGCGATTGGTTTCCTTTTTGTTTGAAAATCCCCTCAAAAATAGTCTCAACCTGTCGCGGCCGAGGCTTGTCCGACCTGGGCGATCACCCGTGCCCACCATCGATCGCGGATCTTGGTGTCGAGGAATTTCAATTCGTCGATCATCGGCAGATTGGGCATTTGTTGCAAGATAGCTCGTGTGAGGAAGCCGGTGCCGTTGCGTTGGATCTGGCCGTTGGCGCAGTGCACTTCAACGTCGTCGATGCCGCAGCTTGGGCTTCGGGCCTTCAGAATGTAGCCATGGATGTTCAGTTCCATGAGTGCTTCGACACGGTTTCGGACAAACTCGATCATCCGTTCGGTCAGGTCGAGTCGATTTCGGTCCGGCATGATCAAACGAACTTCGCCGTTTTCTTCGATCTCATGTTGGATCTTCGGCCGGGGTACGCCAAGGCCGATCGCGAATTCGGGGCATGTCGGTATTAGCTCCACCCTATGAGCTTCGAGCAGCTTCATGACGTGTGGAGAGCGGCGATCGGTTCCGTCGTAGCGGATCGGTCGCCCGATGAGGCAAGGTGATATGGCAATGCGGATCGACTTCATTTTTTCCTCTATGCCCCTGAAAACGCCTTCCCTCTCGGGTTTTGTGGGTAAAAATCGTCTTGTCGAGCAATAACGGATTTAAAAAACCACAAACCTCTTATTCCTGAAACGCAAAAGTTCTTACAAAAGTTTTTGTTTGACGGCCGCGATAAATTCGGGGGTCGTACCACAGCAGCCGCCGATCATCGACGCGCCTGCGTCGACCAATTGCGGGACGTACTCCGCGAATTGTTCGGGCGTTTGGTCATAGGTGACTTGGCCGTCGACCATTTCGGGCAAGCCGGCGTTGGCCTTGATCCAAATCGGACGATCGGTCGCCGCATGTAAGCGACGACAAATATTGACGAAGCCGGCGATTCCTTGACCACAGTTGGAGCCGATGACGTTGGCGCCTGCTTCGACGAGGATTTCGGCCGCTTGTTCGGGCGTGGTGCCCATCATGGTGCGGTCCTTGTCGGCTCCCGAGTCGAAGACCATGCACGCGACGACCGGTAGCCCGGTGGTTCGGGCCGCTTCGACCGCCAGTTTGGCTTCGTCCGGATCGCCCATCGTTTCGATGACAATTCCGTCCGCGCCGGCGGTGGCCATGGCTTGCGCCTGCATTTCGAACGCGGCTTGCAGATCCCGGTGCGAGACCTGGCCCATCAGAAGGACGACGCCCGAGGGCCCGATCGAGGCAAAGACCTTCGCCCGCTCGCCGGCCGCTTCCTTCGAGAGTCGGACGCCCGCGGTATTGATCGCCTCCGCTTGGTCCGCCAACCCGTGACGCTGGAGCATGAAGCGGTTTGCTCCGAAGGTGTTCGTGAGAATGACATCGCTGCCCGCCTCGACATAGAGTGAGGCAACTTCCTTTACTGCTTCAGGGTGGGATAGGTTCCACTCGTCGGGGCATTCGCCGGTCTTCAGGCCACGAAGTTGGAGCTGGGTTCCCCAAGCACCGTCCGTGACAATCGGTCCGCCTGCCAGTAGTTTTTCAATGTTTGGGTGTATCAATGGAGATTCCTTTCTTACATCGTAGGAGCTAGCTTCATGGTATTATGTTCACCTGTACAGGCGATTTTTTGGGAGGGGATTTTAGGCGTGTCCTCAACGAAAAAACGCGAAATTTCCGGGGATGAAGCATCTCGTTACGTGTACGTAAGTTTATCTTCCTCTATTGGAACATAAACCTCAAAATACCACAAGAATATTTTAGCAACATACAACCACCGTTTTTGTGGAGTGTGTTATAACATTAACCTTACCTTAAAAGAGAAAACCCAGATTATACAAAGATTCAAATTGTTTGCCAGAGTGCTTTAGTAAGGATTTGGTTTGATTTTTTGAAATAGCGGGAGCTTGAGTTACCACATTGGCACATTTCCTCCAAAGCACCGAGCCTCACGATATTGTAACCGGGCGGTCATGAATAGTTATGAACCAGCCGTGAATATCTAGAAAACGATAACTATTCGGTGGGTAGGTTCGCTGGACGCTCGGTCAACTTGGTCTTGATCTGCATTTCTTCGTAGTTTCGGAAGATCAGCAACGTTGCTTCTTCATTGACCGGAGAGAGGCTGACGAGCGTGACGAGATGGTCGTCGTCTTCGATCGGGACGCCGTTGAATTTGAGAATGACATCGTTGATCCGCAGACCGGCCTTGTCGGCAGGCGTGCCGGGCGTGATGCCGTTAACCCTTGTGCCGATAGGGACTTGCAGCCCGACCTCGGCTGCCGCGGCAGGGCCGAAGTGGCGATCGAGCGTCACGCCGAGATAGGCACGACTTACCTTGCCGGTGTCGATCAGTTGACGGGCGATATTGAACACGACATTGATCGGCATCGCAAACGCGATCCCTTCGCTCCCGCCTGAACTGCTGGCGATCGCCGTGTTGATGCCGATTACCTCACCACGCAGATTGACTAGTGGTCCGCCGCTATTACCTGGATTAATCGCGGCATCGGTCTGGATAAAATTCTGAGAGGTAAAGTCTTTGTTCCCTAAATCAAGTTTGCGACGATTTTTTGCGCTGATGATGCCGAACGTGATCGAGCGGCTCAGTCCAAACGGGCTGCCGACGGCCAGCACGAAGTCGCCCACCTCCATCCGGCGGCTGTCCCCCAGGCGGGCATGGTTCAAGTGCCGTGCCTTGATTTCCATGACGGCCGTGTCGGTCTCCCGATCGCTCCAGATCCGCGTGGGGTGGATCGAGCGTCGATCGGCCAGGCCGATGCGGATCAAGTGCAACGGCGCGTCGCGGACGACGTGGCGGTTGGTGATGACGAAGTAGCGATTTTTATAACGGATGATGACGCCCGAGCCGGATTCTTCGATTTGGCCGCCGCCCCCTTGGCGAAGGCTGCGCCGGTTGGTCACGTCCGCCTCGATGTGGACGACGGTCGGCTCGATCAGGCGTGCGACGGTCTTCATCACGGCCGCTTGCCGCTCGAAGTATTCCGCCTCGTGTATCAGGCGTTCACGCAGCCGTTTTTCTTCATCCGGATTGAGATACGATCTGCCGGTAAGGAAAAACGACGGTTTTTTTGTCGGCTGGTGGATTTGGGGGAAGTGGTCCTTGGGAAGGCCCGGCGGTGTTTGTTGGGCGGTTGCCGTATCGAGCATCAGACCCAGCATCAGCGCGATCAGAATGAACGCAGAAAGTGTATGCGTATAAAATCGAACGTAAAATGGTTTATAAAATCGCATTAGATTGAGGTTGCTTTGTATGAAATTTTATTGACGTCTGCATTTCTAATGATTTTTTTGAAGCCGGAAAACCAGCAAAATCCGGGCGGTACGACCGCATTTTGCGACGGCGTAAGGATCATTTAAAATGCAGCTATCAATAATGATTCGGGGGGCCTGTGTTGTGGTGTTGTGCGAGGGCCTCGGCCCGTTTGGCTTGTGCCCGTTTGACGAAAATGACGGTCAGTATCGTGAAGCAGAGGGCGATGGCCAATAGGATGTCGGCGATCCAAAACCGGATCCGATAGTCCTTCATCTCCTTTAAATAATCTTGTTCGGTTTTTATCCGTAGGCGGATATCGTGTCGTAAGAGCTGGTTCCAGATGAGGATCGACTCATGCAGGCTCATGTCCTCGATTTTTCTTTGTTTCAGCTCCTCGCTCGTCATTTCGTTTGGCGGGACCGGCTTCGTGAACGCGACAACATAAATCAGCCAACAGATAGCCAGGACGATCATTATCACGCCGACGGTAATCAGCCCCTGGGCCGGGCCCCAATTGCTTCCGTCGGGGGTGTCAAGCAGCGATGGTTTCGCCGGAACGTCTTCGATCGTCTCCAGCCTTTTCAACTCCATCAGCGTCGGGACTTCTTGCTCCACGCCGCACGAGCACCGGACCGTCTGGCCCGCTTGCGGTGCGGTGACGGGGATCTTCTCTCCGCAGGTGCACGTCAATAAATATTTTACAGCCACGCTTCCTCTCCCATGCCAACGATAAGCGGGTCAATGCTTTTCATTATAATGAGTGCTATATATATTGTCTTCTCCACAAAAGACGAACCAACGGCCGATAGATATATCGACACACGGAAGTATACCACCAAACCGGGGGTAATGCCAGTGGGCTGTGTCTTTGATGGGCAATCGTTTGTAAATCGCCTATTTTTCGGGATTTCCAATAGGATCGATTGTAGGGATCAAGGGAGATAAGGTAAAATTCGAGGAGGTTGAAAACCTCTAATAAAAAGGTGCGTCTCGACGCACCCTTAAGGAAGAAGTACATGTTCAACAGAAGTGCCACAGACGATTGCCATCGACCATAAGTAGGTGGGAAAAAGTTCAGTGCCTTGGCTAGCGACCAACGGGAGCGGGTTCTCAAATGGTGCGGTAGCACCAACCAAAACGGGTTCTTAAATGGTGCGTTAGCACCAACCAAAACGGGTTCTCAAATGGTGCGGTAGCACCAACCAAAAAATGTGTGGGATTGCGGGAGTAGTTTGGAACGAGCAAGCGGGGGCGGTTGACGAGACCGTGCTGCGGGGGATGGTTGCGTCGCTTGCGCACCGTGGCCCGGACGAGGATGGTGTCTTCTTGGATCGGATCGAAGAAGGTGTCGGCGTCGCGCTTGGTCATCGACGGCTCTCGATCATCGGCGTGCAGACCGGCCGCCAGCCGATCGCCAACGAGGACCGGACCATTTGGGTCGTCTTCAATGGCGAGATCTATAACTACCGCGAGCTTCGTGACGAGCTCGAGCAAAAAGGGCACCGGTTTCGGACCCAGGCGGACACCGAGGTGCTGGTCCATCTCTATGAAGAGCTGGGGCCCGCGATGCTCGGCCGGCTCGACGGCATGTTCGCACTGGCGATCTGGGACGCGAGACCGACGGATCGGACGCCCGAGGGACCGCGACTGTTCTTGGCTCGCGACCGGTTGGGTCAGAAGCCGCTCTATTATCGCCATGAGCCCGACCGGCGGTTGATCTTCGGCTCCGAGCTGAAGGCGATCCTCACGGTCCCGGGCATTCCGCGCGAGGTCGATCCGATCGCGTTGGACGAGTACTTGACTTATCAGTACGTGCCGCATCCCAGGACGATTTATCGAGGGGTCGCGAAATTGGCGCCGGGCGAGTATGCGATTTTTGCCGACGGGCGGCTGACCTGCGAGCGATACTGGCAGCCGGACTTCAATCGAGAAGAAAATCGCAGCGAGTCGGACGTGATCGACGAGCTGCGCGAGCGACTCACGCGCTCGGTTGAAGCTCGGTTGCAAAGCGAGGTGCCGCTCGGTGCGTTTCTCTCGGGCGGGATCGATTCGACGATCATCGTCGGGCTGATGCAAAAGCTTTCGAAGGAGCCGGTCCGCACGTTCTCGATCGGTTTCCCGGTCGCCGAGTATGACGAGTCGCACTACGCCGAGCAGGTGGCAGAGTTTTTCGGCACGCGACACGAGACGTTTCGCGTCGAGCCGGACGCGGTCGGGATCGTCGACCAGTTGATCTGGCACTACGACGAGCCGTTCGCCGACAGCTCCGCGATACCGACTTGGTACGTCTCGCAGCGGACTCGGCGTCACGTGACGGTTGCATTGACCGGCGACGGTGGCGACGAGCTTTTCGCAGGCTACCCTCGCTATAAGGCCGTACACCTTGCCGGCCGGTTCGATCGTCTGCCCGGCCCGTTGCGTGCGGTCCTGGCGAGCCGACTTTGGCAATGTATTCCTTCCAGCCCGCGTCAAAAGTCGAAGGTCCGTCAGTTCAAGCGTTTCACCGAAGCGTTGGCGAAAGATCCGATGGCACGGTACCTCGATTGGATTTCGATCTTCAATGACGCGCGGCGTGAGTCGCTTTATTCGGACACGTTCCGGCAGACGCTCGCGACCTGCCAAGAGGCGGAGGGGAGATCTCGCCCGATTGATTTTTTGACGACCGCCGCCGCTCGCGCCGACCGCCGCGATCCGGTTTCGCGGATCTGCATCACCGACCTGGTGACCTACCTACCGTGCGACCTGATGACGAAGGTCGACATCGCGTCGATGGCTCACGGTTTGGAGTGTCGGCAGCCGTTTTTGGATCACCATTTTGTCGAGGCGGCACTTGCGATCCCGGCGAAACAGAAGTACCATGCGGGTCGGGGGAAGCAGATTTTGATCCGTGCGTTTCGCGACCTGTTGCCCGAGTCGGTGGTCCGTCGCCCGAAGATGGGCTTCGGCGTGCCGTTGGACAACTGGTTCCGCGGCCCGTTGGCCCCACTGGCACGCGACGTGTTGCTCGACCCGCGTACGATCGACCGCGGTTACTTCCGCCGCGAGACGGTTCAAGACCTGGTCGACTCGCACCAGGCCGGTCGCTTCGACCATAGCTATCGACTCTGGTCGCTACTGATTTTCGAACTTTGGGCCCGTCGCTGGGTGGATGGAGAGTAGGGTGTGTCGAGACGCACCTTTTGAGAAAACGTTTTTTCCGAAGGTGCGTCCAGACGCACCCTACATGGCACTATAAAACACAAGCTATACTTAACCATGGCAAAGAAAAAGACTTCCAAAAAAACGACGACTAAAACCGCTCCGAAAATGACGCCGGCAAAGCTGCAGCAGGAGCTGCGGCGGACGGACCGCGAGTTGGTCACGCTGCTTCAGAAGCATGTCGAGGTGGCTCGACAGCTTGGCCAGCTTCAGATCGAGGCCGGCGGTGCCCCCTTCGATCCGCATCAGGAAGAGGAGTTCATCGAAGTGGCCGTCGCACGGGCCACCGAACCGCTCGATCCGGAGGTCGTCCGCGCGATCTTCCGCGAGCTTTCCAGTGGTGCCCGGGCGTCGCTCCATCGGCTGCGGATTGCCCATCTCGGCCCGCAGCATAGCTACAGCCACTTGGCCGCGATCGAGTACTTCGGCCAAAGCGTCGAGTTTCAACCGGTCGCGACGATCCGGTCCGTCTTCGAGGAAGTGCAAAACGGTCAGGCCGATTTCGGGATCGTCCCGCTGGAAAACTCGACCGACGGCCGCGTCTCCGATACGCTCGACATGTTCACCAAGCTTCACGTTCGGATCTGTGGTGAGGTGAACCTGCCGATCCAACACGCACTGATGGCCAACTGTGCACGCGAGGAGGTCAAAGAAGTTCGTAGCAAGCCGCAGGCACTGTCGCAGTGTCGCGGCTGGCTCGCCGAGCATGTGCCCGGGGCGAAGTTGGTCAATGTTTCGAGCACGTCCGACGCCGCCCGGGCCGCCTCGGAAGAGAAAGGGGTCGCCGCGGTCGCCAGTGTCCAGGCCGGTACCTTCTTCGGGCTCGATATCCTTGCCGAGAACATCGCCGATAACCCGCTGAACACGACCCGATTTTCGGTTATCGGCTCCGAGACCGCTCGCCGGACCGGCAACGACAAGACGGCCATCATGTACCAGCTTGAGGATAAAGCCGGCGCGCTGGCCACCTCGCTCGGCATCTTCCGCCGGAACCAACTGAACCTCACCTGGATCGAATCGTTCCCGATCCCCGGCGAGGATCGTGCGTATCTCTTCTTCATCGAACTCGAAGGCCACGAAAACGACGTCCGCGTCCGTCGCGCCATCGAGTCGCTCCAAAAGAAAACCATCCAGCTCAAAGTCCTCGGCTCCTTCGCTTCTTCTTGATAGGTGCTGGCGCACCAGGGCGGAACTCGCTCCCGTTGGGCGCTGGCGAAGGGACAAGATTTTCTCCCGCCCACTTATGGTCGATGGCAATCCATTGTGGTGATTCACTACCCGTTGGTCAAACCTTACTTCATCATTCGACATTCGGTGTTCGATATTCTGCGGTTCTTCCGGTCGATGGCAGGCGTTTAGGGTGATTCGGTTTGGTTTTTACC
>JASFHG010000073.1:0-10301 GCA_050123355.1 Planctomycetia bacterium | reverse complement strand
CAATCCCCTCTCGCCAAAAATCCTGCCTGCCAACGGAAAATCACCGAAACACCATAATCTTGGCCTGACCATCATGGAAATCGACGGCCACGAGTACCTGATCGGTTCGATCGAAGAGCGCACCAATAACAAAAACCAGGAAATCTACACGGCCGAAGCCGAGACGGGACGAGGGCTGTTCAAATTCGACGCCCCGCCCATCGCCGACGACCTCAACACCGAACGACGCCTGGCCTACGGAGCGGGCGTCCTCTGGGTCGGCGAGCAAAAAAAGGGACTCGACCGAGTTCAGCGAGTCGTGATCAAAGACAATCTCTATAAACCGCTCGTCGGCTATAAACGTCCCCGACGAATCGAAGTCACGCTCACCAGCAAGGTCCGCTGCCCGGAGGGAGAAAACAGCGGCACCATCTTCCATAACATCGGGCATCCGTTGTCGAGCAAAATCGAACCGAGCCAAGGCAGCGATTTTGAAAACTACACCCTGCAAATGAAGGGATTCGACTCGAATAAAAAACCGATCAAGACCGGCGCCGAGCTTCTGATTTCTTACGCTCCGTTCGACGATCCCTCTTCGCTGAGCAAAATCAGCAGTGCCCGCTATCCGGCTATCACCAAAAATCACGCATTCTTCAAAACGGTGCTTCAAGAAGATTTCTGGACCCGGGAGTATCGCCACTTCGTTTATCCGCACCTCGCAAACAACGATCTCGGCATCCTTAAAAACACCGATTTCCAACCTGGGCATCTCAAGCGGGGCTATCCGGCCAACGACAGCCTGCCCCGATTCCACTGGACCCATCAGGAGCGGATCTTCGAGGACTTCATCCGTCGGGCCAAGGCCTACATCGGTCAAAAATACGGTGTCGAAGCCGATCTGACAAACCCCTACTGGGCAGCTCGAAATATATCGGAATATATCCGCGACAACTACAACTACCCCGCGCCCACCGCCGACCAAGACAAAACGATCGATTCGCGAGGCAACGTCGTCGATTACAAAAATTTCCATGTCGCCAATGGCCCGGCCATCTACAAAATGATCATGACCGATCCACGGTTCAAAGTGGAAATGAAAAAACGGCGTTCCGGCTGCATGGCGGCAGGCGGAGTGTTCCTGGCCGTCATGCGGTATCTCGGCTATCCGGCAAGATGGATCGGCACCTCTATCCAGAAAACACCCGAACAGCACAATCCCCACGACACAAACACGTTCCACGATCTGAACCATGACGGCATGTTCAACGGAAACGACTACATGGACGTCATTCACGGCCATTACACCAACGAGGTCTATCTCGGCCCCGGCTACGGCTGGCAACGTTTCGATGCCACGCCTAAAAAACCGGACGATCCAGAGGGAGACGGCCTCGTCTACGAAGATTTCGCTCACCTCCATTCGATCGACAGTCAATATGAACAGATGAAAAGAAAGGTCACGCCGGGCCACAACCCCAAGGCGGTCGCCAGCAGTCTCGGCATCGGATACAACGAGCATTTGTTCAACCACCACAATGACAATTGGACCAACTGCGCGAAAAAATCGATCTACCACAAAGCGACCGGGGTTTACACGAGTGCTTGCCAGGGAGGCCAATGCTACGACTTTATTTTCATTCACGAGCGGCCCAGCAAAGTACGCGGGCACAACGCCATCCAATGGCTCCCCTCTCTCACTTTCGACGTCACCGTAAATAATGGAAATCCCCGGGTCGGTGAAAATCGCGTCGACTTCACTCCCCAAGGCCCCTGGTCCCGGTTCGAACCTGACGCCCGAGTGGAAATCGTATTACGGATCGAGGACGGCAATACGATCACCCATCAAGTTTTGAAAACGGATCTCGCCTGGAACCAGGGCAATGCGACGGTCGTGATTCCCAAAAGCGTACGAGGAAAATCTATCCATATTCAAGTCAGAAAGATCGGTCCCGAAAAATTTATCGGCGGTGCTTCGCCAAAATTCAACCTGCCATGAAAAAACAAATGAGACTCCACAAAAGATTTACGACGATTCAACACGCGAAAATTTTGGTTATTTTTGCCGTATTTCTCACAACCAACATCGTTGCAGCAAACGCGGCGGAAAAAAATTCCTCCCCCAAAACGTCGCTCCCCTCGCCAAAACAGCTCTGGGAACGTTGTCAAAAAACGCTCCCGCCGTTTACTTATGATGTCGTGAGTAATAAAGTTGTCGACTCCGACACCGACCCTCGCCTGAAACTCCGCCGGATGGAAATCCGATTCATCAGCCAGGAAATCAACGGCACGAAAATGGGCCACGATGCCGTGCTGTTCATCCCGATCGAACCCAAACGGCATGACAAAGTCGTTATTGTTGCACGAAATTATTATGACGATACACTGATCGGAAACTGTGCCGAACCGATCGCAGCTCGGACCGGCTATCCGACCATGTGCGTTGTCATCCCGGGCGATCAGGACGGGAAAAACGGCGAGATGCCATGGCTAACCGGCCTCCGAAAGCTCGCCCGAGATACGCACGACCCGATGAACCACGACCTCTTCCGCTGTGCCATCCCTTATCTGAGAGCGTTGGATGTTTTTTCCGATGTTTTAAAAACGAAGAAAATTCGAGCCATTATCGGTGGACATAGCAAAAGAGCCTACTACGCCTATACGGCGGCCGCCATCGATCCCGAACGCATCGCCGGCGTCGTCTACCTGGGCTGCGAGCGACTCTTTTCCGAAGAAGAAAAACGCCCGGACTTCTCGGTAAGCCCTCCCTTCGCGCCGGGAGAAAAATATCCCAAATCCCTCGTCCTCTTCACGACACAGAAATATGTGAAATGCCCCGTGCTTTACCTGGGAGCAACCAACGAAGCAGGGTTCACGATGTTCAACATCAACAAGCTGACCGCACGGATGAAAGATCGTTGGACGATCGAATATATCCCGAATTACCGGCATGCCTCGCGATCAGAAAAACAGTTCATCGATTGGCAGATGTGGGTATCGCACATCTTCGACGGCCGACCTCTTACCAAAATCAGCGAGGTCCGTGTCGAAAAGACCAAAAAGGGAACCATCCTGAGAGCGAAAATCGACTCTAAAAATAAAATCATCCAAGTCAAAGCCTGGCATGTTCACTGCGACGATGCCCCTTACTGGCGTGACCTGATGTGGTATCCGGCACTCATGCGAAAAAAGGAGGGCAATCTATACGAGGCGAGAATCGGCGGCAACCGGCCCGACGCGTGGTTCGTCGAAGTCAAGGATATCGCCAACGGATTCCCCGGCTACGTCAGCAGTCTCCCTCAAAACATCACGGGCAAACCGGCCGCCGAAAGGAACGCTCGTCGACCACGCTACTGGAAAGCGACGGATAAAAATGACGTCGATCGAATCCTGACCTCGACGCCCGAAGCGTACCGACACTTCCTCGATGGCCAAAAATACCGCCGTGAAGGCAACCGCTCGAAAGCAATCACCGCTTACCAAAAAGCGATCGAACTCGACCCCCAATTTGCAATCGCCTACTGGGAGATGGGCATGACCTTCTCGCAACGCCATCTCTCTTCCTATGGGAAAAAGTCCAAGGCGCTCAAAAAAGCACTGACACTATCCGACCGGCTGTCGCCTCGAGACCGCTATGTCTTGCAAGGAGATTACTACTCCATGACTCGGTATCATTACGATCGAGCGATAAAAGCCTATAAAAATCTGCTTCAGCTCTGCCCGAACGACATAGAAGGCCACCAAGGCTTGGGTAAGATTTACTTCGATATCGAACAATGGGAAAAAGCGGCTTCCGAATTCCGATTTGTCGTTCAGGCCGACCCCAAACAGACCACCGCGTATATTAACTTGGCACGTGCCTATCTCAACCCCGGCTTATACGACGAAGCAGAAAAAACGCTCAAAACGTGCCTCAAACAAACGGGCGACAACCTTCAGGCCAATCTCTTACTGGCTCGAATTTATCAACACCGTGACCAATACGACTTGGCACACAAAATCATCGAACCACAAATTGCTCGCCACCCCAACGTCGCTTCCTGCTACGCCGCCCAGGGCGATATCTACCTCTACAGCGACAACCTACAAAAAGCGGAGGCCGTCTATCAAAAACTCTTCGATGATCCGCGGCCCGAGTTCCACCGTCTGGGGCTCTATCGATTGTCCGAATTGCGTCTCCTGCAAGGGAAACTCCAATCGGCAAGAACCCTGGCACAAAAAGGGTTTGAACTCGCACAAAAATTTGAAAGTAAAAACATGATGAGAGATCGACTCTCACTGCTGGCCACACTCGACGCGCTCACTGGCCACTCGGCCGAAGCGATCGAGAAATGGGACCTCCTCTGGAAAACCACGCTCGAAGATCAAGAGCTTGAATGGCAACGATTTGTCGTCTATTCCAAAGGCCTCGTTTACGCCGAAACCGGCCAGACGGATCAGGCCATGCAAGAGGCAAAAACGCTCGAGAACCTTGTCGGAAAAGGGATCGATCAAAAAAAGCAACGACTTTCTCTACACCTAATGGGCCTGATCGAACTGAAACGAAAAAACTACGCAAAAGCCATCGCTTACCTCGAAAAATGCCTCCCCATGATCAGCACCCGATCCCGCCTGAACATGCCGGTGGTCGATACGCTCGCATTGGCCTATCTCAAAACGGGCAACCTGGAAAAAGCCCAAAAAGAATACGCCCACATCGCCACCTTCCCCCGCGGCCGCCAATTCTACGGCAACCTTTACGCCCTGAGTTTCTACCACCTGGGCCAAATCCACGAAGCCCAAGGCGAAAAAGAAAAGGCCAAAAAATCCTACCAAAAGTTCCTCACCCTCTGGCACAACGCCGACCCAACTGTTCTTGAGACTTGGCCACAACTGCCCCCCACGAGTCGCTAGACGTCACAAAAACATCCACTTGCTGCAGTGGCGGAATTGACGAACTGAGGAGCGTTTGTTATCATTCTGACGGTGAAGCTTGACTCAGTATTCTGAACCTCGCAATTGAACCAAATCCGTCTCGGTGTGTCTGTTCTTAAACGCAACCAGAGAGCGAAGCAGGCGGCTGCGAGACATCGTGGCAATAAGTGGGCAAATCGTTTTGACACAACCCAGTGCAATGTAACGCAAACAGGTGACGTACGAATTATGAGCATTTTATCTTCGTGGCTGACAAAGGCGGTACTCACTCAAACTGCGCAGGCAATTTATCGTAGTCTTGTCGATAGTGGTTTACTCGCAAGATGTGCGAAGCGAGCCGAAGAATGGTGTCGAGAATTGCCTCCTGACGCAACGCTCCATTCCATAGAGATGTTTTTTCAATCCGATTCCAAATTCGGATTGAACAACCTGCCTCCCGGACCAACCAAAGCACTCGAAGCTATCGAGCGTGGCGAAATTCCAACGAACCAGATTTGGCTAGACGACCTACTCACTCAATGGGAATGGGTACGTGAAAACGTAGAAGAACCACAACCGTTTTTCACACTTGACCAAGACACGACACGCGCACATCTAGCAAAGCTCGCTGCCTTGCTTCATGAGGAATGCGTCAAAGACCCTACACTATTTCAACTGGATACCCACAAAATGGTGACTGGAATAGGCGAAGACGTTCAAGAGATACGGCAGATGATGTATACTCTCTTTGCTAAGAGTGTAATGCCGCGTGCCACAACAGCTGAAACAATTAGTAGTAAATCGGACTCGAACTTCCACGCTGATATTGAAGCTGCCTGTGCCTATATTGAGCAGGGACAGCCCAAACTTGCCATAACGGCACTTGAGGATCTTGAGCAAAAACACTGGCCTGAACTGAACTCACATGAACGATATCGCTTGGTTGCCAATCGTGGTATAGCAAAAACGGAATTGGGCAACATCGATGCGGCGGCACGCGACTTTATCGAATGTGTCCAATACGAACCGGAAGAGGAGAAGCCTCGCTGTTGGGCAGCTAACGGAAATCTCATCCTTGGGCACCGCGACGAATGTGCGTCTCTAGTCAAAGATATTCTAGTTGATTTCCCTGAGTCGACGTTCGCATATGCGCTTCGTGTTTATTCAGCACCTGAAGATGCGGCGTTTCCGGAACTTGAAGGCCTAGTTCCTGATCGCCATCGAGACGCCCCCGAGGTAGCCATAGCACTTTCGGAACGAGCAGCGGCTGGCAAACTCATGGATATCGCCGAGGCCTATGCAAGGCGTGCCTGCAAGGGTGAATCGCCCCATCCAATGGCAAAATACCGTCTCGGAATGGTAATTGTCGAGTCAACGATCCGACGCACACGACCACTTCTGTCCGAATCCCCTCCGGTTGACGAAGACCGCCTGCGAGAAGGGGTTGCCTTCCTAAAGTCCTCTTTAGACGCATTTACAACACGTGGAGATACATTATCGCAGGCATTGTGCCATTTCCACTTGGGACGCGCCTATCATTTTCTCGGCACGAATGCACTCAGGGATGGAGAGTCATCTGAGGATGAGCTACGGGCTGCCTTCGTGATACAACCAACAGAACCCTGCTTTTGTACTCAATACGCTCTAGCCTTACATGACAATGACCGTATCGAAGAAGCGATTAACATCCTTGAGAAGGCGTCGGCAAACGACGACTCACTGAATGCAACTGTGCTTGCTGCTCAGTTTCTCAATAATCGAAGAGCGAGTGGGGATATTCAACGAGCCATTAGCCTCCTGGATGCTGCTCAGGCGAAATTTCCTGGCGATGTTTCGTCTGCAAACACTGAGTATATCAGTGTTCTAGCTGACGTGTACTGCGCCGACAACAAGAAACAAGATGCCATCGACATCATAAATCGCCTGATCGATAGTTTTGAGAGTGTCGAGAAGCAAGCGTTGCTTGGACTAACAGCCCGAAAGACGGACGACAAGGAAACGGCACAAACACTCATTCTGTCCGCGGCAGAAGCTGTTGATAGCGACACTGACATCTGGACACGTCACCTAATTGCGGTGGAGTTGCTGTCTCTCAAATTATATCAAGATGCTTTCACGATCCTTCGCGAGCATGTCACCGACACGTGCATGTCGCTTGACACCTGGGGTCTGGTAATAGCAGCACAACAATCTGGACAAGATGGCTTTTTGCTCAGGTTTCTCAACCGCTTACGTGAAGCTGGTGTCGTTGAAACTCAATTTATGGACCTGGAACTCGGATTACTGGAACGATATCACGCGGGCTTGCAATGCATAGAAGTAGTTCAGCATCTCCTTGATACGAACGTTGGCGACGAGGAGTTTCGATCGGAGTTGCGCATTCGATTGTCTTTCCTAGGAATCGTTTATGATAGGCCGGAGTTGGTAGAGCACGACATATCCCGGCTGCCAAGGGCGGACTCGACGACACCAGATATCGGAGCGATGGTTGTTGAACTATTGATTCAGCAAGGTCATTTCGAAAAATCGCAAGAATACGCTTACACGCTCCTGCGAAGCAACTTCCAAGCGAAGAAAGCACATCAGGCATTGATTGCGGCATATCTCCTAGAACGCAATGCTGATGCGCCGCCCAGCCCAGATACGGTAGTGCCAGGAACAGCATTCCACTACACCGAGGACGGTGTTCCTGGTGAGAAATTTGCTATTATCGAAGACGGTCCTTCGCCGAGCATGGAACGCAACGAGTATGACGCAAATCACCATATATTCAAGAATGCTATTGGAAAGATGGTAGGTGAATGCTTCACTCTGCGTGACACTGGCTTTCAGCAGACGGAGGGCACAATCCTTCGCATTCACGATAAAAAAGTATTTCGTTTCAATATGTGCATCCAAGAGTATGAGCGACGCTTCGACGATAGTTTCTTGGTAAAGGTTAGGATGCCTAAGGATGAAGAAGGCAACTTTGACTTCGAGCCAATCCGAAAGGCAATGGAACAGCATGCGAACGCGATAGCTGAAAGAGACAAAATTTATCGCTCCTACCCGCTGTCGGTATCGATCTACGCGATGCTCTCGCATGCAAATATCGTTGATGTTATCGGACATATGGCGAATGAGCGTCTGCCTATTCGGTGCTGTGCTGGAACGGGTGAAGAGGAAACGCTGGCTCTAGAAGTGTTGGAGCATGATGCGAGGCTTGTCTTGGATCCCTCAGCAGTTGCGACTCTTGTCCATACGCGAACAACTGATCTGCTTCAAGCGTTACCCATAAAGCTGATAATCCCGCGTGGGCTCTTGATTCGCATGAGGGAAGAGATCGAACGTAAGGTGAAGTTTTCTGGAAATACATTATCATGCGTTGACTCGCGTCTCGTATTTACCGAAGTGACAGAAGAACAAAAATTGCAATGGATTGATCGCTTGAGAGATACGGTTGACGCACTCGAAACGAACGGCGAAGTCGTAGACGGATTGCCTCTCGCTGATGAAACGCCTGATTTACGAAACCAATGGACACAACTATTCGGTTGGGATATAGCCGAAGCAATCGCAATCGCAAAACACTACAATGCGACAATCTGGACAGACGATTTTCTTGTTTCACGCTTCGCGGCCGAGCATGCCGGGGTTCAGAGAGTGTGGACCGAGGTTGTGTACAAGTGGGCATCAAAGAACGATGCCATTCCCCATCATCGATTCGTCGATATCGTTGCCGACTTAGTAGATTTTGGATATTGGCATACAAAACTATTCCCTGAGGTGGCAATTAAGATGGCTAGCGACTCCGAGTGGGATTTCCAGAGAAGGCCATTCAAGCATGTAATCGAATGGATGGGCAGTGCTGGCGTTAGCGCGAGTACCATTGGAGCTTTGGCCGAAAAACTTTTGCCTCGAATCTATAGATCGCAGAACGAATTTATCGGCAGTGCCACGGTTCAAGCCGTTCTGGGTAGCATCAATAAACGTTACGATGGTAGAAGCATAATTCGCGAACTAAGGAGACGCGTCAGCCTCTACTGCGGGGTGAACTTTCCGATAGAAAAAAGATTGGCTCAAGACATGGACATCTTTCTGAACCCACGGCGATTAGACTAACATCGCGGATAATGTGTGTGTAACAGCTTATTCAACGTTACAACCAACAAAATCATAAAAGAGGTACGCATTCCGGCACGTGGTGTGTCTAAAATTGACGTAAATGGGTCACACACAGAAAACGGTCAAGAAACGCAAAACGCCACAAGTGACTACCCTGCGGTTCCTTGCGGCGAATTTTGCTTAAGTTCTTTCGTACCAAATACTTACGAGTACCCCCTAGGGGAATCGAACCCCTGTTTTCGGACTGAGAATCCGACGTCCTAGGCCACTAGACGAAGGGGGCCTAGTTGCTGCTCGCGACAGATCATATCGGCAATCGTTGCGAGAGTCTCTTAATTTAATCGCGGCTCGGTAGGGCGTCAAGCAGGGGGTGGTGGGGATGTAGGGTTCTTGAAAGCTTCTAGGAGGAACCGACATTGAGGCCGCGCCTCAATATCGGCTTAGAGGGGGAACGAATTGCCACAAGACATTTTAAATCAAGGGCTTACGGCACCGGCGGCGATGACAATGTCGTTGGGGTGGAGGCCGGCGGCGATCTGGTCGGCGTCGTTGCGGAACAGGTTGTCGCGACCGCCGGCCGCGCAGGCCTTCGTGATGAACATGACGTGGCCGTCCTCGAAAAGGACATTCTGACCCCGGCCGCCATGGTGGGACCCCTGCTCGGCATCGCCGGGCGAGTCGGACAGAACCGCGAAGTAGGGCCGGTGCAGATTCTTCGTCGGGCGATAGGACCCGTTCTGATGGTAGCCGAGCGAGTAGCCGTAGCTGCCGCCCATCGTCTCCTGGGTTTGGAGCAGTTCGGCCGGCGAGTCGATCCGCGCCACTTCTTCCGGGCGGGGAACCGTAAAGGGTTGATCTGACGTGGACGCCTGTTCACTGAGCGACGAATCGGGGCAGAGCAGGATCTGCGGATTGGGCAGCATCTCGGAACCGACAAGGATCGGGCCGAACGCCGACGCGACCGACAGGTTGCCCTCTTTTGGAATCGGCGGGAAGAGGCCATAGTTCCGCTCGCTATAATCGTTCAGCGAACCGCTCAACTGTCGAAGGTTGTTCTGGCAGGCCAAGACGCGGGCATCTTCGCGCTGGTTGAGCAAGCCCGGCACAAAAGCGACAAAGACCAGGCCGACGACCAAGGCCGCGACGACCAGATCCTGCCACCGCCAATCGGCCACGCTGGCCCGGGGGATGTTGGAGACCTGGCTCATGCCGTGTCGGACCACTTTTTCTTCTTGCAGTGAAGGCTCGGCGTGGAAATCGGTCGCCGGAGAAGCAGTACATGCGAGGACCGGCTCGACGGCCGTCTCTTCGGAGAGGATGCCCTCACG
>JASFHG010000072.1:0-10322 GCA_050123355.1 Planctomycetia bacterium | reverse complement strand
GTTTACCAGTTCTCGAAGCCGATTTTGGCACCATCTTGGTTTAAAATCACACATTTTTTCCTGAAGGCGAGCTTCGGATTCTCCAGGGTGGCGTCGAGCTGTAAAAGGGCACGGAGCAGGAAGCCGACGCCGTCGGCCGAGCAGTAATTGGCACTGGCCGGATGGCCGCGGAAGAGGCCGCGATAGTAGAGCTTGGAAATCGCTTCTCGGGCCAAGTCTTGCGCGTCATCGAGATAATCGTGCCGGCCGGTCAGTGCATAGAGATGCAGAAACAGCGAGATGGTCCGACCGTATTTCCCGGCGAACGTTCCGTGGTGGCTGTAATGCTTGGCATAACTTACGTATTGAATCGGTGCGAGTAGGCACCCTTTCGACGGAGGGTCGCGACGAATCCATTCGGCCCAACGCTTGGCCGTCTTGAGCATCAATGGGTTGCCGGTCAACTGGTATGCATACGCATATGCCTGGGCGGTGTAGATCGGATATTCATAGGCCAGTACGCGAGGTTCCCAAAGGTCGACGAAGCCGCGTGCTTCGCTCGATTCGTAGCCTTTGGTTGCACGAGGGCCGAGTTCCGGGGTGCCGTCGAGCCGCAACGAACCAAAAAATTTTCCGCTTTTCGGATCGTAGCCATAACGTGCGTAGGAGGTCAGGTAGGCGATGGCCTGATCGCGAAATGTCTTGTCGCCGGTCAACTCGTAACTCTTCAATAGGTAGTGGCAGTAGATGCCGGTCACGCTGGTGTCGGAGTGTTGTCCGTCGAAACGGTCTCGGCCGGTTCCCGTTTGGCCCGGCAGCAGGCCGGTCGTGCGATCGCGGTTCTGCCAGTGGTGATCGGCGACCAACCGTGCCCATCGCAGGTGTTCCGGTTGCTTGGTTTTTGAGTAAAGAAACGCAAACGCGTGCACGAACGCGCCGCCCGAGATGGGGAAGCTGCGGCCCCGCTTGCCGTTGGCATGGCGGTTATGCTCGCCGGTATCTTTATTGACGACGTGCCATTTCCAGATAGCCTCGATCTCTGCCCGCGTTGCGTCGGGATCGACTTTCCAAAGGTATTCCCATCTCGCACAGGGGAGGTTGATTTCGTGGTGGTTATCTTTGTTCGTGCATTTTTTGTCTTCGTCAACATCGTAATAGCGATGCGTGCCCCACCAAAACAGATCTTTGTTGCAGGTCAGGGACATGGCACTGTGGAGATAGGAATCGGCGAACTTGGCGTACTGTGGTTTACCGGTCTGCTTCGAGAGTAAATAGAAGACCTCGACGAGTGGTTGATCGGTCAGCGGTTCGCAGCCACCGGCCCGATTTATAAGCTTCTTTCCGTATACCCCGAAAATACACCTCCAGTGAGTGGGTGATATTTTTGGCGATTGAGGTCGCTTTTTGTTTCGTACGTCCAGCGTCGTTACCAGAAGCGGCTGCTTAACGGATCCGTATTGATCCGTCCCATATTCCATAAGATTTTCCAAACACCGGGCCACATAGTCGTGGTAAGGATGCTTTCCGACGTCGCCGGGCACGATTTCGTTATCGAGCACGAGGGGCGTTATGACGCGAGATTTTTTGCCGGATGCGGCCACCACGTCGGACGTAATTAAAAACAGGAAAAAAACGGCCGAGATTGTTGCGAATCGAGAACAGATCATGATTTGTTTACAGGCAGGACGCGAAACAATTCGAACTCCTTGCAAGAGAATCGAATAGAAAGCGTTGGATTCAGGCGGGAAGGATCGGGTGGGAAACGACCGGTTGCTCATCAGCGCATCAAACAACCAAGTCTACAATCATTGTTTCACTTTACCCCCGATTTGTCAACACTACTTATTGTCGAGAGGTTCCCCCCAAGAGTGCAGATAGAGAGATAGTTACCTGTTTTTTACGAAAAATCTGAATCAAGAACGATAATCTTCTTTGCGGAGACCGAACGTTTTCATCTTGTCATAGAGCGAACGAGGTTGGATGCCGGCTTTCTGAGCGGTCTTGCCGATTCGGCCACCGGTCTCGCGAAGGAGGGCGTCGAGATAGGCTCGTTCGAATTCGGCCAACAGTTTTGCGCGGGCATCACGCCAGGTGAGGCTGAGCCATTGTTTCGGAACACGAAGCTCCTCTTCCTTGACCAACTGGGGCGTCGGGAACATGGCCACGTTGTCCGGGAGAAGACCGCTGATACTGGAAGGCAAGTCGGCCAGCATAATGGTTCCACCGTCCGCCAATAAAGCAGTTCGTTCAAGAACGTTCATCAGTTCTCGAATGTTGCCGGGCCAGTCGTATTCGCAAAGTGCTTTCATCGCGTCGGAAGAAACGTCGGTGATGTTGTGCGGGATTTCGCAACGGAAATGGTCGAGGAATCGGTGGACAAATGGCTCGATGTCCTCGCGCCGTTCACGCAGCGGCGGGATCGTCAGTGAAACCACCCCCAGGCGATAAAAGAGATCGCGACGAAACGTACCTGCACGGACTTCGTCTTCCAGGTCACGGTTTGTTGCGGCAATTACCCGAACGTCAACGTGGATCGGTGTTTCACCCCCGACGCGTTGCACCTCTTTCGTTTGCAAAACTCCAAGGAGCTTGACCTGGAGATGCTTGGGCATTTCTCCGATTTCGTCGAGGAAGACGGTTCCGTTATGTGCCAGTTCGAAGTATCCTCGCCGTGCGCGACTCGCGCCGGTAAAGGCTCCTTCTTCGTGTCCGAAGAGTTCGCTTTCGAGCAGGGTTTCGGAAAGGGCGCCGCAGTTGACCGAGATGAACGGACCGGCGGACCGGGGGCTCTCGGCGTGGATTGCCCGTGCGAGTCGTTCCTTGCCGACGCCCGTCTCGCCCATGATCAGGATCGTGGTGTCGCTGGCGACGACACGTCGGACCACTTTCATGAAGATTTCCATCGCGGGACTGGCTGAGATGAAGTCGCTCAGTTGCGGCAGAGAGGGGACGTTGACTGACCGTAGCTGTTCCTCGACCATCATCTGTCGCCGTTGGAGTACCGCATGAATCGCCTCTTCGAGGATGGCGTCGGACAAACCGGTGTAGAGGACCGAGAGGCATCCGGCCGCGAGCAGTTCGGCACGCTCTTCGGAATTTTCCTCGTTGGCCAACACGATCACGTCGGGCTCCTCGGGCAAGGTACGAAGAGAGCCGACAATTTCGGAGGCTGAGACTCCGAGAATGGTGTTTTCGACGAAAACCAGGTCGTAATTCTCGTGTGAGATGGTTTTCCACAGATTTTCGCCTGTCGGGAGGACTTCCAGCAAGGTGTTTTCCTGGTCGATCAGCTGGCTGAAGCGGCTTTGCAGTGCTTCCGAGTCAGTGGCAAGTGCAATTCTGATGAGCATCGGTATCTATAACTCCGATTTTTGATAATTTTCTGGAGCGATTCTCCTCTATTCGGATTCTACAACTCCGATCAGTGCTGGGCAAGTGAAATCGACTGTTTTGCAAAATAATCCGTAAGTTATTTGTCAGCATGGACTTATGCTTTAATTTGTGTTGCCGGCCGCTGTTTGGGAACGGTGCTTGCTATGCCGGCTTAGTGGAACGAAGTGCTTGAAGACGCCCACGGCAGGAATTTCGATCCCCGCAGTGTGATTTCCAAAAATTTTAAATATCAGGCAGACACGAAATGATTGACAATTTTCTTCCATGGTATCTTGAGCGTGGTGATGGGCCTTTAATCGCCACGGCCATCCATGACGGTCACGAAGTTCGGGCGGAGCTGGTCCCGCAATTTGCCCTGAGCGAAGAAGAGCGGCGACGCGAGGAGGATCCCTTTACCGGTAGCTGGACGGTGGTCGCTCCGACACGCCTTGTTGCAGTCGGGTCCCGTTTTGAGGTAGACTTTAATCGGCCTCGCGACAAAGCCGTTTATCAGACTCCCGAAGAGGCGTGGGGGCTGAATGTTTGGAAGGAACCGATCTCACGGGAATGCGTGGCTCGTTCCCTGGCTGTCTATGATGCGTTCTATCAAGAGGTGCATGGCCTATTGGAGCGAATGACGCAACGATACCCGCGTGTGATCGTGCTGGACCTCCATTCCTATAACCATCGTCGTGGTGGTCCGGCGGCGGAGGTGGCCGATCCCTACGAAAATCCGGAGGTCAATGTCGGTACCGGTACGATGGACCGGAGCCGTTGGGCACCGATCGTCGACCGTTTTATTCACGATTTACGTAATTTCGACTTTATGGGTCGCCATCTGGACGTCCGAGAAAACGTAAAGTTCCGGGGCGGGTTCTTTCCGCAGTGGATCCATCAGAATTTCTCGACAAGTGTTTGCGTCCTGTCGGTGGAGTTCAAAAAGTTTTTTATGGACGAGTGGACCGGTCAGCCTGACGAAGTTCAGCTTGGCACGATTCAGCGTGCCTTGCAGTCGACCGTTTGGGGTCTTCATGAAGAGTTGCTCAAGTTTTCGGAGCACCCGAGCGAAATCGGGTTGTAAAAATGGTTTTGCGTTGGAACGGGAGATAAGGACATGATTCCTGAATCCTATATCAATGAGATTTTGGCGCGTGTGTCAGCGAACCGGCGGGTTCGGCGTGAGTTGCCGACGGGCGGACGTCTGTACCTGGATCGTCGGCTGCCGTTTTTGTGCCTCTATCGTCGGAAGCCGGGCACGATCGACGCGGCCGCCGAGCAGCTCATTACGACGCAGACCGCCTTCATAATCATGCCGGGCGAGAAGGCCAGCTCGCGGGATGCGGGTCAATTGCTTCGCCAACTCGTTGCGGCGCAGTCGGAGTATTTCGAAGGATTTTTGATATTGGAGGTTTGGTTTACCTCGCCCGACGAGCAAGAGATCGAGGTTCATGAAGAGAGCGGTGAGCCGTTGCCGCCGGTTCCCACTTTCCGGATTCATACCGACATCCGCTATCAGCCGACCCAGGTTGTGCAAACGTTGGTGCGTTCGCTCGGAAAGATCCGGCTTTTCAAAAAGGCGGCTCGGGTGGAATGGATTTCGGGCAAGGGAATTCATCCTCCAGGTCACCGTTCCCTTTTGACGCCGAAAGAGATTCGCGAGCTTGGTTGTCATGTCGTCGGGATTGAGGTATCGCCCATTTTTCGCGATCCGACCGATGGCGAGATTTTTCCCAACGTTCTTGGTTCGTTGCGACGTTCTTTGGGACGCGCATTTCGGCAGGCGTTTTATGCTTATGTTCGCCAGGAGACAAATTTGAACCTTCATCATTATCACATGCTGGGACGTCGCAGTTTTGTCAAGGCGGTTTGGGAAGTGGATCGGCAGTTGGCGGCGGTGGGTTCTTCGTTTGACCTGTTGTTGCAAGCGACACCTACCAATACCGAGGCGGCCTGGCTCGAGTTCCGGCAACGTGGCTTTGAAGTCGCTCCCAAGTTTCAATACCGGCCTTTGACGGTGGATACCAGTGAGCTGAAGCGTCAGCTGTTCCAGATCCCGATCGAGCGGATCGAGGATGCCACGCTTGCCCACCTGTTCCAAGAGAAGCAGGACGAACTGGACCGGAAAATCACGATGCTCGGGGACGTGGGTACGTCGCGGTTTTTGCACGGGAGCATTCAGGTACACGGTTCGGTGACGCCTCGGCTGGCCGAGTTGGCGACCGACTTGATCCGCCGGCCCCGGGTTCGTTTTCGGAAAGGGGGTTTCGATCAGAATGTGGGGGCGGAGGAGTTTTGCCGTTTGGCCGAGGCCGAAGTGCAACGTTATCAGGCGGTCGATTCGACATTTCGACCAAACGTTCAGGTACGTGACGACCTGTATGCCGGTTTGCTCGTCTCACAAGGAGAGTTGCTGATCGGTAAAAAGAGTCGCTTTCCGGCTTCGAGAGTGGAGGCCCTTTTGCAGCACGAGGTCGGAACGCACCTGCTGACGTATCATAACGGCAATTGTCAGCCGTTCCGGCAACTGGCGTTGGGCTTGGCCGGGTACGATTCGCTCCAAGAAGGCCTGGCGGTTCTCGCAGAGTATCTCGTCGGTGGACTGAACCATACGCGTTTGCGGCTTTTGGCTGCCCGCGTGCTTGCCGTCAAGGCTTTGATCGAAGGGGCCGGTTTTGTCGAGACCTTCCGCGACTTGGTCCAACAGGTGGGACTTGGCAAGCGGGTTGCTTACACGATCGCCATGCGGGTCCATCGGGCCGGTGGCTTGACCAAGGATGCCGTTTACCTGCAGGGGCTGGTTGAGATACTCCGCTATTTGAAAAACGGAGGCCGACTCGAGCCGCTGTTGGTCGGCAAGATCGCGGTGGATCATCTTCCTTTTATCGAAGAGCTCCAGTTGCGCAACATCCTCCACCCGCCTCCGCTTCAACCCCATTATTTAAATCACCCTTACTACAACGAAAAAATAGTTCGTATTTGTTCTGGCATGAGTGTACTCGATTTGACAAGAAAGGAAAATTGAAAATGCGATTAGGTTTTGTGGTTAATGATATTGCGACCGAACAAGAAGGCTACACGACAACCCGACTTGCCATGGCGGCGGTCAATCGGGGCCACGACGTTTGGTTGATGGGCGTGCGAGATTTCGCGCTGGATCCCGACGATTACGTCCGTGCACGGGCTCGGTCTGCCCCGAAGACGAAATACAAGTCTCATAAGTCTTTCTTGAGCGAACTGCGTGGACCGCGCGGTCGTGAACAAAGGATCACGGTTGACGATCTCGACGTCCTCATGCTCCGAAACGATCCGGCCGAGGACCAGGGTCGTCGAAGTTGGGCTCAAATGGCTGGCATCAATTTCGGGCGAGCGGCCATGCGACGCGGGGTGATCGTGCTGAATGATCCGAACTCGCTGGCACAGGCGATCGATAAGATGCATTTCCAGCTTTATCCCGAGGAAGTTCGTCCGGCGACGCTCATTACTCGCGATCGTGAAGAAATTCGCACATTCGCCAAGGAGCACGAAGGGGATATCGTGATCAAGCCGCTGCAAGGGTCCGGCGGCCAAGGGGTTTTCCGGATCAGTAAGGAGGATCTTGGGAACCTCAACCAGATGATCGAGGCGGTCAGCCGTAGCGGCTACGTCATCGCTCAAGAATACCTTGCCGAGGCGGCCGAAGGAGATACGCGACTCTTCATGGTCAACGGCGAACCGCTTCGGCACAAGGGGCGTTATGCCGCGTTTCGCCGGCTGCGTAGCGGTGAGGACATCCGCAGTAATATCCACGCCGGGGGCACGAAAGCCAACGCGGAAATCGACGCCCGTGCGCTCCGGATCGCCGAGATCGTACGTCCGAAGCTGGTTGCCGACGGCATGTTCATGGTCGGCCTGGATATCGTGGGCGACAAACTGATGGAGATCAACGTTTTCAGCCCCGGCGGCTTGGGAAGTGCGCAGAGTTTTGAGAATGTGAATTTCTGCGTCCCGGTGATCGAGGCCTTGGAGCGAAAATTCCAGTACATGGGCTTCTACCAGCGAAACTTCAACAACGTCGACATGGCCACTTTGTAAAATATCCGTTACGCAGACCCGAAAACGGGACTAGTGCCCCAATTTCGGCTTGATCCTTAAGCCGTGATCTTGGCTCCCGGAGTATCCAGGATGGGGTCGGGAGGGGTTGTTTCGTGAAGGATCAGCGTGTGGGGCTGGGTGGCTTCGGTGTTGGCAGTTGGCATGCGTCGCAGGACGAAAATCGTTGCGACGGTGACCAGGGTGGCGTGAACCGAAGCGCTCAGGAGCATGGCGATTGCCGCGCCGGAAATTCCATCTGAGGGAATGAAGATCAGGCAACTGAGCGCCATCGTCGATACGCTGCATATCCGGATGGGGATCTGAATCCAAAACGCGCGGGCGGCGGTCAGAAACATGCGGCAGAAACCGAAGACCAGGTTGATGCCGGATGTGAGCATCAGCAGCAGAAACACGTGGCTGTACTTGGCGTACTCCGGCCCGAAGGCGAGCGTCAATGCCCAGGATCCGGCAAGTGCGGCCAGAACCACGCCGCTGATTCCGAAGACCGCTCCGACGGCCTTTTCCCGCAGCAGCAGGCGGACAATCGCCCCACGGTTTCCATGGACGTAATAGCGGGCCATGCGGGGTGCGGCCGACTGGCCCAGGGCCAGCACGACCTCGTTCCCGAGGACCATGAAGTAGGATAAGGGCCCGAAGATACCCAGGGTCGTCTCGCCGTGGAATACTTCGATGAAATAGCGGGGGATGTTGACGTTCAGGCTGATCAGCATCACCGTAATCCCGATCGGCAAGGAGAGCAGAAAGAGCTTCTTGAGTTGCGGCCAGTTCCAGCAGGGCCGGAATCGTTCCATCGGAGCGTTTTGGTGCAGGACCCGATGCCGTGCCAGTGCAAAGGCTCGCGGGATGTCGAAAAACAGGAGCGTGGATAGCCAAGCCAGGGCCAAGCCGAGCACTCCGCCCAAAACGGTTCCGGAGATCCAGATGCCCACAGCGAAGAACAGGATCGAAAGCACCCCCTTGGCTATCCGGGAGACGGCGATCTGATCCATCCGCTCGTTCTGTTGGAAGTAGCCGAAGAAGATGGCACTGATTCCTTCGATGCATTTGGCCAGCCCGACCGCCAGGATGATGAGCATTGTCTCCAAGCGATAATCGCTGCTTAGGGCGATCGTTAGGATCAGGCTCATAGCCACGACCAGCGATATGAGCCGGAAGGTCATATAGCCGCCGATCGGGCATTCTCGGCGAACATCCGAGACGATGATCGCTCGTAGGTTGGAGCCGAAAAAAATCATGATCGGTGCCGTGAAGGCCAGGCCGATCGTGTACTGCCCGGCCATTTCCGTGCAACCGATTTTTGCGATGACGATGAAGAGGGAGCACTGACAAATATTGTAAAACACCGAGCCGAAGGCGGTCCAGGAGAAATTCGCCCGAAGCGTCAAGGGCTTCGAGCGGTCAACAGCCCGGGTTGGTTTGTCGGCAGGGGGAATTTCAGCCGGGTCGCCGGGCAAAGGGATGGTGTGCGATGACATAGTGCCTCTTTTATCGCAAATAAAATAACTGTTCCGTGGTACCAAGCTCAATAAAGATAGAAAACCACCGCCGTTGTGTCGTCCATACCGAACGTAGGGGAGAGGTGTCGAGCCTTTTGGCGACTTGCGTTAGAACGTAGACCAGCGCGGTCGGAATTGGCGAACCACTTGTTTTGAACCTGCCCCTATCCGTGGGATGATGTAAATTCGTAGCGGTTTATGGAATGTGCGATTCCTTATGAGTTTTGCATTGCCAATGAATCTTTTCCATGCCGAAAACCCAGCAAAATCCGGCTGGTACAGCCGCATTTTGCGGTCGCGGAAGGATCATTCAATATGCAACGATCAAAAACTGGTCCCTTGCATAGCCGTTTTGAGCTCACCATGAGCCAAGTAGCATTCCTGGATTCTACTAACCTTACCCAAAATGTCAAGATTAAAAATGGTAAAACAGAAGGACCAGGGTAATCATGGCTTCTCTTCGTCATTTCCGGCCCGGGCTGAGAAATCAAATTTGGCAGCCCGAGGAGAAAACGGCCGGTCCGAGTCCCTGGCCATGGGAGATTTTGGGTTCTCGGACGAGCCCCCGTCTGGGGGAAGACAGAAAAAAGGGGCACTCTACTTTCGATAAAAGCGGGTGCCCCTTTGGGGTTTTCAGATTTTCACGACCCTTTTAGGGAGCGTTGTACTTCGGCGGTTTTTTGCCGATACGGTCTTTCCAGTGCCACTCGATGCCGAGTTTCTTGGCACGCTCTTTGACGATCGGGGCGATCCGCTTCATCGATTTCTCGTAGTAGCCTGGCCGGTCGAGGATCTTGTTGACGACCGGGGGATCTTCTTCGAGCTCGTCGACCTCTTTTTGGAGCCGGAGGAGCTCTTTGTGGAGCCGTTTTTGGACGTCGGCGTATTTCTCTTCGCCATAGACGTTCTTCAGCTCCTTGGGGTCGGTCTTCGTGTCGTAGAGCTCCCAGGTGTCGATGTCGTAGTAGAAGTGGATCAGCTTGTAGCGACCGTCATAGACACCGAAGTGACGCTTGCCCATGTGGACGGCCGGATATTCGTAGTAGTGGTAGTAGAACGACTTTCGCCAATCCTCGGGCGTCTGGCCCTTAAGGATCGGGACGAAGCTGCGGCCTTGCATGTCGGACGGGACGGGCACGCCGGCCAGATCGAGGAAGGTCTCGGCGAAGTCGACGTTGGCGACCAGGTCCTTATTGACCGAACCGGGCTTGGTTTTGCCGGGCCAGCGGACCAGAAGGGGCGTGCGGAGCGTTTCTTCATACATGAACCGCTTATCGAACCAGCCGTGCTCGCCCATGTAGAAACCTTGGTCCGACGTGTAGAGGATGACCGTATTGTCGGCCAGGCCGGACTTGTCGAGGTAATCGAGTAGTACGCCGACCG
>JASFHG010000071.1:0-10343 GCA_050123355.1 Planctomycetia bacterium | reverse complement strand
CCCATTTCTTGCATCAGTATACGAGAGCTTCTCCAACGCACGCGTAAGTGCTCGGTTGCCCATACTGTGAGCGATTAGATGTACCCGTTTTGCATTCGATTGCTTGGCGATCAGTTGGAGAAACTGTTTCAGATGGGCGACCGTCCACTCGACGTTGTTTTCGTCAATGGTATATTTGAACAACCCACCTTGCGATGGCCAACTATACAGGATCGGTGCTCCTTGGAAGTTCAAGTCATAGGCCAATTGGGCCGTACGTCGGGCCGCATCTTCGAAATTGACATTGTAGCCGTGGACGAAGACGAACGCTTCTTGGTCATCGCTTTCTTTAACCCGATTACGAAGTTGTGCGATAAAGTTTTCTTGGTCAAGCGGATCGATCCCGAGTAGGACCACATGCTTGGTAGGGTCTTCGGAGATCTCAAAGCGGAGAATGGAAGGGCTTTCCAATTCTGCCAACTGATGGGTTTTGGGGATGCTCACCTCACAGATACCCATATCGAGTGTCCCACGATCGCCGCTGTAGGCAATGTCGGTTCTCGCTTCTTTGGGCTTGGTGTTTGTGGGGATAAGTGTTGCGGCCGCTCCCAATCCGCCCGTGATCAGGATCAAAACCAGCGGCAAAAGGACCGCTTTTTTACCACGGATCCAAAAACAACAAAGGAGTATCACGAACAGGGTCACTGCACCGGAAGCCATTGCGAGTAGCGTCCAAGGAATTCGACCGAGTGGGTGAGAAGCGATTCCGTCGGTCCTTTCACGATCGGTTCCGTAAAAAACTTGAACGATGGTATAAGCATCCTCTTGAGAGGAAGTGGATTTGGTAGTGGATGGAGTGGTTGGGTTGGAGATCGTTATCGATTTGGTGTTGGTAGGCGTTCTGGCCGCAGGATACTTGATGCCGGGACGGACCGTGTTATGTTCTTCGAGGAGACGATTTATTTTGTTGGCCGTCTCGGTTTCCGTTGGTTGGGGTAACGAACCGGAGATTGTCATCTTTTTCGGTGTTTTATTCGGATCGATAACCAAGGGTCCTTCAAGAGGTGTTTCGCCGGAGGGCTGCGCCGGTTCAATCTTGGTCGTTGAAGGGTTTTTGTTTTCTTCTTCCGGCCGCTTGGTATCCGCAGGCTTGCCGGCACATCCCAAAAGAAGGGTAACGAAGAGCAGCAGTGTCGAGATCGAATAGATTTTACGCATCGTGGGCACCTTTTTGCTATGTAAGTCGGAGCTTACTTTTACACACAAATCATGGTGCGTATAAGAATAGCAAAGAGGAGTTTTTCACAACAGAGCGTTTTTTTGTTATCAAAAGTCCCTAATATTTCCAAATTAACTTACCTGCAACGACAGCTTTCTCCGATGTATCTTGTGTTAGGTCACTAGACTTGCCATTTACTGTAGATTGCCCATCAGGAAAAGACGATCTGAATGAGTCGTTAGTACGTCGCAAAGACGTTCAGCACAACGGACTGTGAGAGGCGGCTCATATTTATGCAAAAAGATCGATAACGGAATAAAGGAGCACAGGATGCTTGTACTGTCTCGCCAACGAGATGAGAGTATCGTAATTAACGATAACGTCGTGGTTACGATTGTGGATATCCGCGGGGATAAGGTGCGTCTGGGGATTGAGGCACCAACGGATATTCCGGTACATCGACGAGAGGTTTTCGAGGCGATTCAACGAGAGGCAGAGGCGTCCGAGTCGGAAAAGGGAGCCCAATAAGGGCGTTTTAGGATCGAAAAGCCGAGATGATTCTTCCTTTTTCGTTTCTGGTACTCATGTTATGTCATGGCCAGAATTTGGCGAGATATCTTCTTTTTATGTCTCGTTCAGTCGGCGTAAATCCTTTCCCATGCAAGCATAATGGTTTCTGCGGTAAGTCTTTTTGTGAAAAGTACTTAGGGTTTTTCGTGAAGCTGCCGAAAACCCTATCTTTGGGAAAATGCATCCAACGGCTGCAACGTTCAATTTCTGAAGATTGAGCAATATCGTTACGGATGAGTCGAGCCACACCTTTCTTGGGCAAATCGTGTCCCGGCAAGGCCAAAATGGCTCAGGTATACCACGGATTCCATACTGAAAAGGTATACTTTTACAGAGATTAGCTTAGTCGTTTGTCCTTATGTATCGCTTATTGCGAGTAGCGGCTTCCTGAAGGTTTAACGGTTATTCAGGTTATCGTGGCTGTAGTTAATTATTCCATTACAGGAATCGGTTTTTTCATTCTCTAACGAATGTAATGAGCCGAGTAAGAAAAATAATGGAATAATTTACGGAAAACTAGCCGAGCTTCCCTAAATTACCTAAAGCACCAAGGTACGTTATTGCGATACCTTTTGCGAGAAGCTTTGTTTTCTCCGTTGGGTAATTACTCATAGGAGAAAGCAATAGTGACTCGGAACGACAAAAATCACAACTTTAACAATTGAGTTATTAGGATGTGTGCTGCTGTGAGCTTGGGATGGTCCCAAAGCGAACGGCAGACAAGCTGGTCCCGAGTGTTGAGCTTTATGAAGTTCTCAGTTTTAGAAATGACCCGGTTACTTGAAAAAGTGGCAGTGCCGTTTTGGGAATTGGGGACGGAAGAAAGCAACAAGGCATGATTCCCCGCGATTCGGGCCGAGCTTGGGCGTATTCTTCACCACAATGAGAAGGAGTGTCTAGCACTATGACACGTATTAACACTAACGTCAGCTCGCTGCAAGCCCAGATCAACCTGTCACGCAATAACGAAGCTTTACAGACTGCGTTGACACGCCTGAGTACCGGTTTGCGAATCAACTCTGGTAAAGACGATCCAGCCGGTTTGATCGCGAGCGAAAGCCTCCGTCGTGACATCGCTGCAACTGGAGTTGGTATTTCCAATAGCCAGATGGCTAACCAGATGATCGCGACGGCCGACAGTGCCTTGGGACAAGTTTCGAGCCTTTTGATCGATATCCAAAGCCTGGTAAACGAAGCAGCCAACTCGGGAACGATGAGTGCTGCACAGATTGCGGCGAATCAGCTGCAGATTGACTCTTCACTGGACGCTATTGACCGAATTGGTCAAAGTACCCAGTTCCAAGGCAACACCCTTTTGGATGGTAGCCTTTCGTTCATTACCGAGAGCGTCAACTCGACGGACATTACCAGTGTCCAGATTGACCAAGCCAACTTCGGTACCAACCCGACGATTGGCGTGAACGTCGAGCTTCTGGCTCAGGCCACGAAGGGATCGCTCACGTATGAGAGCGGCCAGACCACTGAAGACGTGGTTCTTCAGGTCGGTGGTGTCAGTGGTTTCCAGGCGTTCAACTTTGACGCCGGAACCAGCGTCAACGACATCGCCACGGCAATCAACCTCGTTTCCGACGCGACGGGCGTTACCGCCGAAGCCAGCGGTGTCCTCGAATGGGACGCGAGTGCCGCGGTCGGTACGGTTGCCAGTTATGGTGCCAATAACGACCTTAACATTACCGCGAACACGACCGGTGAAGCGGCCGGTTCGTACTATGTGCGTTACTTCGAAGGCGCTGCCGGCGGTTCCAACACGTCAGCAACGATCACGGAAGCCCAAGTCGATGCCCAAACCGGCGAGGTTACGTTCGGTTATATCGACGTAACGCTCGGCACGAGTGCGACGGGTGAAAAGGCCGTTTATGACAATGTTGTTGCGGGGCTCAGCGCGGGAACGAGTTCCAACGGTGTTGCCGAGTGGGCTGGTACAAATATTACCGGTACCTTTTCTTGGGTCGCCCGGGATAGTTCCGGTGACAGCACGGGCAACATGGGTGGTCCGACCTTTGTCATTGCGGCAGGTGCCGGTCCTGCAGTTGCGACGGCGGAATACGAACTTACGACGAACACCTATACCGTTACGGTTAATGCCGGTATTGCAGACGTGGCAACTTTGGAAGGCCTGCTCAATAACGCCAGCGGTGGTAAACATCAATTTGATATGAGTACTTTGGTTGATGGTGGTGTTGTTGTTGCCACGGATACCGCTACCAACGAGTTTACCGAAGAAGGAACCAATGGTTACGTTGGTACCACTGCACCGGTCATTAGTGCCATTGCAACGACTGATCAAAAAGAAACCACTCCGATGAAGATTGTTTTCACGGATTCGGCAGTTGGTGGTGCTGTTTATACCGCGGGAACCAATACCTATACCGTGGATATTGATAACTCGGTGGCTGGTGCATTTACCATGACAGGCGCCGAGTTGGAAGCATTGCTCGATGGTGCCACCGGCGTAAAACATGCCTTTACGGTAGATGCTGAATCCGTCTTTACGATCAATGCGATAAACGGCGATGTTACGTTGATCGAAGGCGGTGTTCATGCGACATTTGCCGGTTTGGATGCCGATGACATCGACGCTCGAGCGACCGATGTTATCGACGCGATCAACACCGCGCAAGATAACATGATCACGGCCGGTACGATTGCCTCACGGATCTTTACGGTCGAAAACGCGAGCGGAAACGACGGATCCGGTATTGTCGGTATTTCGGACGTGACCGCCTTGACCGGTACCGATCCCGGTAAGGATCCGACCGCCAACAACATGCTCCAATATCAAGCATTGGAAGGAATGCGAGATATTCAGTATGTGGCTTCCGGTACCAATACGGCGCTTTCCATCGACTTGGATAGCGATCCGGAAGAATATGTCCAAGCAGCCGCGATCGTTGATCTTGGTTTTGCTAATGGTACCTTTGAGATTCGGGCACAAGAGCCTGGATTTGAGGGGAATCATGATATTTACATTAAATGGGAAGCCTCCGGTGATGCGGATACTCACGCAATCTACGATGCGGATACGCATCTCTTGACCATTCAAGTGGCAACGGATGATACGAATGTCAACGAGGTTATCGCTGCGATCAATAGTTCGGCAACTGCCGGTAGTGAATTGGATGCTTCTTTGGCAGTAGTCGAATATGAACCTGGCCACCTTGCCCAAGTCGGCGACGGAACGGGGGCAATCCCTGCTGGCTTGACCAACGTGACAGATCAAACGGTTACTTTGACCGGTGGTGTGGTTAACCAAGGAACCATGATCGTCAATTTGGCGACCGATGCCAACGGTAACGTGACCACGACGGCCAATGATTTGATCTCGTTTATCGAAGCGTCCGACGAGCAAGTCTTCAAGGACTTTGAACTTCAAGTCGATAATGGTGGCTCCAGCAATGGAACCGGAACGCTCGAGGCAACCACCTCGAATGTCAAGTTTGCCGCCCCAGGCACGACCTATTCCCAAAGTTATGCTACGGGTGACCTTCATGCTGCCAACGGTTCTACCGCACAGATTACCGTGACTGCACAGAATCTGGGAACCGCTTATGACGGCATCCTGGTTCGAGTGGCTGAAGATCTCGAACTTGGTGATGGTGAAGGAGCGGTTACTTATAACTCCGATTCCAGGACTCTGTTGGTAACCTACAATGGTGCTGTTACGGCAAATACCATTGTTGATTTGATCAACACGGATACCTCACTCAATTCCATCTTTGCGGCCGAGGCAACCGCGGGTGCCGGTGGCGGTACAGGGAACGTCCTTGATGGTGACTTTGTCCGTCTGACCGGTGGTGAAGTTACCACGACGCCTGACGGTCTTGCGGACACGGGCGTCGAAGGCGCTCCGATGGTTGAGTTGCTCGGTGGCCAAGATGCCGGTGAAGAGACCAGCAGCGCCATGCTGACCTTCAACGCGTTGAACTACGGATCGAGCGAATTTGTTTCGGTCAAGTCGATTACCGGTTCGTTTGTCGTGAAGGATACTTCCGGCAGTGCGGTCGACCGTGCCTACGGTACCGACGTTTCGGCTCGGATCAACGGTCTGCAGGGTGTTGGTGACGGTCTCAATGTGAGTCTGTCCAGTGCCTCCTTGCAACTCCAACTTGGTATCAACGAACTGATGGAAGCCGGCGATACGACCAGCTTCTCCATCACCGGTGGTGGTGCCCAGTTCCAGCTTGGTCCGCAAGTCGTCTCGAACCAGCAGGCTCGAATCGGTATCATGAGTGTCAGCACGGCTACGCTCGGTGGTATCAACGGCCACGGTCGTTTGTATCAGCTCCGAAACGGCGAATCCTATGACCTGGCAACCGATACCACGGGTGCCTCGGCGATTGTTACCGACGTGATCACCCAGGTTACGGGCCTTCGAGGTAAATTGGGTGCGTTCCAGAAAACGACTCTGGAAACGAATATCGCCACGCTCGAAGATACGCTCGAAACCCTGACTGCGGCCGAGAGCATGATCCGAGATACGGACTTCGCGGCAGAAAGCTCGAACTTGACTCGTGCCCAGATTCTGGTCCAGTCGAGTACCAGTGTTCTCGCGATTGCGAACCAGCAGCCGCAAAGTGTCCTGTCGCTTATCCAATAGTGACTCGACTCGCGTCTTAGCAAGTTAAATACAACGGCCCATCCGATTAAAAGGATGGGCCGTTTTTTTGTGCCTCTTTTAGCCATCGAGCTTGCTCGTCGCTAATTGTCTGGGACGTTCTTCTTTTCCTTGACCTCCTCCAAACGGTAGATCGAAAAATCCCCGTTGCAATACACCAAGGGCAAATCGAGCGGCGGCCAGGAGACCGTGATCACATAGGATGCACCGTACCGCCGACCGAGCTCTTGCAGGCGAATCGGGCTCTGATCGGCCAGCGTCGGATACCAGCGGTACGCCGGGTCACTGCTGCCGGTGGCGTGGATGTCGATCATTCGATCCCACCACTCCTTGAGCGATTCGGGGTCTTGCGGAATATCTTTCCAATTGACCACCTCGGGCCGATGGGCATACCACCGGAAGGTTTGATTTTGCCGTGGTGTAAGGAAGACCGCATCCGGCGGGATTTCTTCGGAGCGGGCGATCCATTTACACGCCTCCATCCAGCAGTAATAGTCGCCACGAAGCGAATAGAAGCGGCCCCACATCGGAAAGGGACGTATGGACGCGTACCAGCCTAAATGCCAAGTTCCGATCAGGACAACGGTCAAGATCATCATGCGTACCAACCATGGCCGAGTGTGACGCAGGGACATAAAAAGCGTCGGACCCCCGATCGCGACCCCAACCGGGATCATGATGTCGGAGAGCCGGAACCAGTAGAACCGTAACAGTGAGGCCGCTAATGAAGGGTAGTTTTGTGCGATGATCCCGATCACGACCCCGACGATCGCGATGAGTACGGACCCGGCAACAAAGCCGTGCAGCAGTCGCAGTCGGGCTGTCGATGGCGAAAAATGTCGAATCAACAGCCAGGCGATCAATAGCAGGGTAAAGCGAAGTACATATTCCGGCTGAATGAGGTTCGGATGGAGGTGATGCCCGAGCCGAACGAATACATAGAGCTGATGGGCAAAGTCGACTGCTTCGGACGAGGCACCCCGTCCCATCAGTAGTGCCGGTAGCAGGCCGGGCAAGGAAAGGAAGCCTCCGAGGACTAGGCCGGGCAGCATTTTTTTGAGCGGAGTAACCGGTCTGGCGAGTGGCGAGTCTTTTGCTTCTCGCCGACAGAAAAACCACGCAGTAAATGCGGCTACGACCGCCCAGCCACCGACCAGGACATGGAACATGGCGGCCGCTCCGAAGGCGATCCAGGCCGAGTTCCAACGTTGGCGGATCATCCGTTCCATGCCAATGAACACGAGTACAAATGCAAACCCTTTTGCTTCGACCCCGCCGATAACCCACTCGCCTGCCATGTGACAGTGCTCGACCAGAAACCCGAAAAGGATCGCCGTTCCGATAGACCACCACCGGACAGGCAAGATCGTCACGCTGAGCCGTCGCCAACTCCACGCCAACAGCAGCCAGGTGATAATCCGCCCAATCCAAGCGACCACCGGCAGCGGGAACCATAGAGTTAGCCATCCGAATGAGACGTAAAATGCCCAATGGGTGGCGCTCGATTCAAGAAATAGATCCCCTGCACACCAGCTTGGGTTCCAAAAATGGAGCGCTTTGCTCAAATAATGCGCCTCATTCACATCCGGTACCGGCCAAGCACCCTGAAGGAAAAAGACCACGAAGATCAGGAAAATTTCGAGAAGTTTGAAGTGTGAAGTTTGAAGTGTGAAGGAAGGGCGTGACTTGAGAGCAAAGGGCAGCGTATGTGAAGAAATCGGGAAGCAGTTTTTGGAGGTCATCGGTCCTTCTTCGATACTCTTATACGGTGATCTTTCCCAAAATCGGTTCTATCCGCATTTTCAAACTTCACACTCCTTAATACTGTGCTGCCGAGATCGAGCGGCGAATGACCTCTTGCATCACTTGTGCCGGGCCAGGGTCGCCGGTGAACAGTTTGAATTGATAGCATGCCTGACGGACAAACATTTCGACCCCCGTCACGACGCGGCAATTTCTCGATCGGGCGTCTTTGATAAAGAGGGTTGATTCGGGATTGTAAACCGCGTCGAAGATCGTCATGTGCGGTCGCATGTGGTGCTTGTCGTAGGGAGAATCATCCACGTTCGGGTGCATGCCGATAGGGGTGCAGTTGCAGAGGATTTCCGGACTGACAGCGTGTCGTTTTGCCCATTCGATCTTTTGGCAACCGAGCTGAGCGGCCAGTCGTTCGGCTGCTTGCGGACGGCCATCGGACACGATGACGTGAGCCCCGCTTTGAATAAGTCCGAAGGCGACTGCTCGGCCGGCACCACCGGAACCGAGAACCAGCGCCACGCGTCCGTTCAGCGTAGCGTCGGCCCCTTCGGCCTCTTGGATCGAACTTTCGATACTCATCAAAGCTGCTCGAAAATCGGTGTTATAACCTAGCCGCTGACCATCTTCGAACACGACCGTATTGCACGCACCAATTCCCTTCACTGCGGCATCTACCTTCGTGAGCATCGGCATGATCGTTTCTTTATGCGGGATGGTGACGCTTAGCCCCTTGATGTCGAGATGGGGAGCGTCTTCCATGAATTGAGTGATATCCTCGCGTGGGACACGGATAGGCAGATAGACCCGGTTCATCCCGAGTTTTGCGAAGGCCGTGTTGTGGATCAGAGGACTCAGGCTGTGTCCGATCGGGTCGGCAATCACGGCGAAGACTTCAGTATCCTTATTGATTTCGTTATAACGAAAGACCTGCTTCATTTGCTCAAAGCTCATCTGGCCCGGGGCCAGCGCACGCTCGTGATGAAACGTTGCATAAGTGAACGGCGAACCATACTTTCCGGCAAGAATTCGCGACGGCACACCGATCTCGCCCATACACAGACCGACGGTGGGTACCTTTGCCTTGCGAACGAGATTGATCATCCGCAGGTTGTCATGGGTTCGGGTTGCCATCGTGCAGATCTTGATGACATCCGAATCGAGACATGCCATCCGGCCATAAAGCCCGTCGAGGTCTTCCGGTGTCTTGCGAAAATCGTGATAGCTGATGATCCGCTTCGTATTGCCAAATCGGGGGACCATGTTGGCAATGTCTTCTTCAATGTCGACGTAATCAACTCCCTCGGCGATTGCCATGCGCAGGACGGTGAGCCGTTCTTCTTCGGTGCCCGCAAATTTGCCGCCGTCACGTTCTCGCCGACAAGTGACCACCACCGGGCAAGGACGATTTTCGAGCAAACGCTTAATATTGATCGGACCGCGGATATAGTCGAGCCGCAATTCGACCAGTTGAGCTCCTTCTTCGACTAAGTGACGATGTTCAGCCATCATATGACGATGGCGGCTACGTCCAATACTGACACAGATCATCGATGGAATTACTCCAAAGAGGGGGGTAATGCTGAAAAATTGACAAACCCATATGATACACAGAAACCCGCCAGAGTGCTAGGTCTTGACTTTGGGGGGGTATCCGGATATGGTTTATTTGAGTGGCGGGAAATATTCCAAACCATTATATCGGTTATGGTTATGACATCATTGTCGCGAACAAAAAGTGTGACCCTGTTCCTCGTGGTCTGCTATGTACTGGCGGTCACGGTTTCGGCACTTTTCCATAACCATGGCATCGGCAACTCCGAACCTTGTTGCTGCCCGATGCCGTCACAAGCAGGTGATGGCGGTATTCCTGCCGGTTCTTATAACTGTGATAGAGATCACGACCACCGGCATTCTACGCAGCCGGTTCCTGAAAATCAAAACACGGGCAGCCACCAACACACGCCCGGTGAGTCTCAAATTTCAGGGATGCCAGGCCACACCGGTTTGTGTCCCGTCTGTTCATTTCTTGCTCAAAAGACGCTTGCTTCGGAAGTCCCCCCTGTGATCGCTTGGACGATGCTGGACAAGGCGTGTGATCCGAAGCTTCCGTTAGCTCCTACTCTTCTTCCTCCTTACTCTTGGTACGGACGTGCACCACCGCTTGAGTCATGAATTTCACTA
>JASFHG010000070.1:0-10609 GCA_050123355.1 Planctomycetia bacterium | reverse complement strand
TAATTATTCAAACTTCACACTTCACCCTTCAAACTTCCAAAATGAGTGCTCAAAATTCCGATCGACCGATGCCGGTGGCCGTGCTGATCTCTGGCGGAGGGACCACGCTGAAAAATCTGATCGCCAAGATCGCCGAAGGGACGCTCCGGATCGATATCCGGCTGGTGCTCTCCAGTACGGCCAAGGCCCGAGGGATCGCGTATGCCGAGGCGGCCGGAATTCCCGTCGAGGTGGTCGATTGGAATGCGATCGACGATGTACGGAAGTTCAACGAGGCGCTGTTCGAGAAATGTCGCAACGCGGGCGTCGAGCTGGTCGTCTGCGGCGGGTTCTTGAAACAGCTTATCATCCCGGACGATTTTGCGAATCGGGTGATCAACATCCACCCGGCCCTGATCCCGTCATTCTGCGGCAAGGGATACTATGGGCGACGAGTTCACGCGGCGGCGATCGATTATGGCGTCAAGCTCAGCGGTTGCACGATCCACTATGTCGATAACGAGTTCGACCATGGCCCGGTGGTCCTCCAGCGAGCCGTCCCCGTCGAGCCGGACGACACGCCCGAGTCGCTTGCGGCCCGAGTGTTCGAGGCGGAGTGCGAGGCGTATCCCGAGGCGCTGCAACTGATCGCCGACGGCCGCGTCACGATCGACGGCCGGTGTGTTCGGGTCGAGCGGCGGTAGTTTTTTTTGGAGTGCGGTGACGAGTCACCGCATTCCAAAAGATTATTCCTCCTGATGCCGGAGCTGGCCCATGATGAAGGAGAGGGCGTGGCAGTAGAGGCGGGCGGCTTGGCAGTAGGAGCAGCGGAACATGGTCGCGTCGGCGTCTTCGCGTACTTGGTTGAAGTACTGCCAGTCGATCTTCCAATCTTCGTTGGCTGCCGCATCGCGCAATTGGTCGACGATCCGGCTGAGTCGATCGACAAACTCGCCGTCCGCCCGGCATAGATAGGCGCGATAGGGCCCCTTACCGTGACAAGTGCTGCTGCGTTGCGGTTTCTTGACATATTGAACGATCGCCATCACACCGATGATGACTATCCCGACGAGCGTCGCCAGGCCGGTCGTGATCCCCAAATTTGACCAACCGAACGTAAAAGCAATGACCGTGAAGAGGCCGACGATCAGCGTCGTCAACCAAAGGGGCATCGGGATCTGTATCTGGGGCGGCGACACCGGGCCACCGGCGAGCCAGCCGTTTTGCCATTTCGGTTCGTTCGTGGAAAAGTCGGTCGAATTCTGCTCCGGTTTTTTGTTCTTGTTCGGCTTCTTTGCAACTTGCGGACCTTTGACACGGACGATAATCACCGTGATATTATCCGGCCCGCCACGCAGGTTCGCCAGATCGACCAGCGCCTGAGCCGCATCCTCCGGCGGCATACACCCGATGATCGTCCCCATCTCGTCGTCGCGGACCGGACCGGAAAGCCCGTCGCTACAGATCAGAAACGTATCGCCCGACTCGCCCGGCAAAGGGCCTTCGAGATCGATATCCACATCGAGGTTCGGCCCGAGCGATCGTGTGATGATGTTCTTCGGCACGTAGTCCGAGAGACCTTGCTTCTCGCGATCGGGCGACGCTTGCATCTCCCACGCGAGACTGTGATCGAACGTCAACTGCTCGAACATCTCGCCGCGAAGACGATACACGCGACTATCGCCGACATGCCCGACCAGCGCCCCTTCAGGCAAGATCACCAGCGTACTGCCGGTGGTGCCCATCCCGCGAAAGTCCGGATTGGAACAACCCCGATGATAGATCTCGTCGTTGGCCGCTTGGATCGCGCGACGCAACGCCTCGTCCGGCGGGAGTTCGGGATGCTTCTGATACGCGAGCGGGACCGTATCGACGGCGATCGCACTTGCCAGCTCGCCCGCCGCATGGGCCCCCATCCCGTCAGCCACCATGAACAGATGCCCCCGCCGCTCGTAGACCGCTTGGCTCGGTGCGAGCGACACGACCATCGAGTCTTGGTTATTCGTGCGTCGAAGTCCCACGTCGGTAACCGCCGCGTACTCGATGCAGTGCGACCAAATTTCGGAGTTGGGCTGCATGGGAGGGGAAATATGTCTCGAAGGATGGGTTCAAATGGAAAACGGCCTCTTTCGACCTTATCGGTGGTCCGCTCCCCAATTATATGTCCTAATGACCCCCAAAGAAACCGCCACGGCTGTGACTATGCAGATTATAGGGCTTGTAAGGACCAAATGGGTTTCTTATCCATGGGGGAACCAAAATAGGGCACGCTTCGCGACCCAATTTCGGCTTGGTGTGTGAAAAAACGAGGAGAAACTCCTTCAAACTTCAAACTTCTCACTTCAAACTTCTACCAGTCCTCGCCGGTCTCTTCGCCGGGCAGGTGCTCGGTGTTGTCGAAGTCGAGCAGCTCCGCCGCCAACGTCCCATCTTCAGCCGGCGTCACGCGCAGCTTCGTGATCGACGCGTTCCGCAACGCGAGCGGGGGCTGATCCGACGGGATGTCCAACAGTGCCTTGATCGCGGCCAGAATCAGACCGCCGTGAGAAAAAACGATCGCCTGCCGGTGCCCTGCCCGACAGATCTCCTCGAAGGCCGCCTTGCCACGCGCGATCACCTCGGGCCGCGACTCGCCGCCGGGGAACCGGAAGTCGAGCCGCCCGCTCCGCCAGCCGGGCACGACCTCGGGATGAAGCTGCATCACCTCTTCGCGATGCCGATCCTGAACATGGCCGACGTGGACCTCCATGAGCCGGTCGTCGTAGCGGATCTCCTGGCCAAGCTCGCGGGCAAGGATCTCGGCCGTCTCGGCCGCGCGTCGCAACGGACTGGAATAGATCGCCTCGAGCGGGACCGACCGAAGCACCTCGGCCGCACGAGCCCCCTGCCGACGCCCCAACTCCGACAGCGACGGGTCCGACTGGCCCTGGATACGGTTTTCCGCGTTATGGGTACTCTCCCCATGTCGTACCACGTACAAAATCATCGAGGTCTCTCTCCCTAGGGTTGTGGAGTATGGTCGAAATCGCTTATTATAGCAGCTTCAACGGCATTACCCCACCGCCTCTTGGAAAGAAAACTTCTATAAGGCTGACCATCAGGCCCTCAATAAGGCCCCATAATCTCGGAGTTTCACTATGACCGTCACCATCTCCAACACCCTCCAGTCCCTCAAACCGTCCGCCACGCTCACCATGTCGCAGAAGGCACGCGAATTAAAGGCCTCCGGCGAAACGGTTTATGATATGAGCCTCGGCGAGCCCGATTTCACCACCCCCAAACACATCTGCGACGCGGCCGTCCGGGCCATGGAAGCCGGCAAGACCTGCTACACCCCCGCAGCGGGGATCCCCGAACTCAAGCAAGCGGTCGTCGAAAAATACCGCGAGGTGCACGGCCTCGAGTACGACCCGACCCAAGTGATCGTCACCAACGGCGCGAAACACGCCCTGCACAACGTCTTCACCGCCGTCCTCAATCCGGGCGACGAGGTCATCATCCCCGCACCCTACTGGGTCAGCTACGCCGCACTGGTCGAGTTGACCGGCGCGAAACCGGTCATCGTCGAGACGCTCCAAGAGAACGATTTCAAACTGACCGAGGACCAGTTCCGCGCGGCGATCACCGACCGGACGAAGCTTCTTGTCCTTTGCAGCCCGTCGAATCCGACCGGCAGCATGTACACGCCCGACGACCTGGGCGTCCTGGCCGACGTGGCGATCGAAAAGGATCTGCTCGTCTTGGCCGACGAAATTTACGAGCGGCTCGTCTACCCGGGCCACACCTTCGCAAGCTTCCCGACCGTCCGACCCGGCCTGCAAGAACGAACGCTCCTGATCAACGGCGTCAGCAAGGCCTACGCGATGACCGGCTGGCGGATCGGCTGGAGCATCACGCCGCCGGAAGTCGCCAAGGCGATGGCCAGCCTCCAGAGCCAAGAAACCTCCAACCCGTGCAGCATCAGCCAGTACGCGGCCCTCGAAACGATCCAAGGCCCGCAGGGCTGTGTCGACGAGATGCTCATCCAATTCACGAAGCGTCGCAACTACGTCATGGAGCGGATCGAGTCGATCCCCGGCCTGAGCTGCCCCGTCATGGGAGGTGCCTTCTACGCGTTCATGAACATCAAAAAACACCTCGGTCGCAAGTACGGCGACACCCAAGTCGACACGTCGACCGACTGGTGCCTCGCGCTGTTGGACCAGCAAAAGGTCGCCACCGTGATGGGCTCCGCCTTCGGTGCCGAAGGCTACGCCCGAATCTCCTTCGCCACCAGCATGGAAAACATCGAAGCCGCCTTCGATCGGATTGAGAAGTTTATCGGGTAGTGTTAGTGATAACCATACCATATGTGCCACCGCTCGTTAGCCGCGTGGGTTCATCCCCGCGATTTAACGGCAAATAATAGTGTAAGGGAAACATTTCCCAAAAATTTCACGAACCAGTAAAACGTCACCGGAATTGAAATGTATCGTAAAGCGCGGAGATAAACTCACGCGGCTAACGAACGTAAACACAATTAATAACGTTTCCACTCGTGAACGGTTTCCACAACTATAGGAACGCCCCCATGAACGACCGGCTGTTTGATACGCTTCGTTTGATGCTCGTCTCGGGGGTCGGGCCGAAGATACGCAAGTCGCTGTTGGAGCGGTTCGACACGCCGGCGGCCGTCTTCGCCGCGTCCGAAGAAGAGCTCCTGTCGGTCCCGGGCGTCGGAAACAAACTGGCTCGCGAGATCCGCCACTCCGACCTGACCACCAACCCGGCCGAAGAGCTGGAGCTGTGCGAGGCGAACAATATCACGCTCCTGCCGGACTACGACGAGCGATACCCTCGCTGCCTGCGCGAGATCCACAACCCGCCGCCGCTGCTGTTCGAACGAGGCGAGCTGCTCCCGCGCGACTCGCTCGGAATCGCGATCGTCGGCACCCGTCATGCGTCGGACTACGGTCAGAAACAGGCCAGACTCCTCGCAGCCGGCCTGGCTCGTGCCGGGTTGACGATCGTCAGCGGGATGGCTCGCGGGATCGACGGCGTGGCCCATCGTGCGGCCCTCGAAGCGGGCGGGCGGACGGTCGCCGTCCTCGGCAGCGGCCTGATGGAGATCTACCCGCCCGAGCATAAGAACCTTCTCGAAGAAATCGCCGCGCAAGGGGCCGTGCTGAGTGAGTTCCCGCCGAGAATGAAACCGTCGGCCGGGGCCTTCCCCCAGCGAAACCGGATCATCAGCGGCCTGTCGCTCGGAACGATCGTCATCGAAGCGGCACAACGTAGCGGGGCACTGATCACCGCCCGGCTTGCGATGGAACAGAACCGCGAGGTCTTCGCCGTCCCCGGCCGGATCGATCAACCGAACTCGAAAGGCTGCCACCTCTTGATACGCGACGGAGCGACGCTTGTCGAGTCGGTCGACGACGTGCTCGACCAGCTCGGCCCGCTCATCGAATCGGTCCCCTGCGACGTCCCGGCCCAAGTGCCCAAAGAAGTGGCCGGCACGATCGAAGAAAGTTCAGTAGATGCGACCCCGTCGGAAAACTCGACGATACGCCACCCGGCCGAGTTGATGCTTAACGACGTGGAACGAAAAGTGCTCGACCTGATCGGCACCGACCCGACGCGGATCGATACGGTCATCGCCAACTCGGGCCTGGCCGCCCATAACGTGTTGGCCACCGTCAGCGCTTTGGAAATGCGTCATCTCATCCGCCGCCTCAGCGGCACGACGGTCGCGAGAAGATGAAGAACCGCAGAATATCGAACAAGGAATGTCGAATGATGAAGGAAGGAGCTTCCGCTCCAAGGTGTTTTTACCCTGGTGCGGCAGCACCATACTTCGAAATTCGACATTCCTTGTTCGATATTCTGCGGTTCTCTCGACGTCTCGACAGTCGGAAAAGAACCTGAGGGGATTTAGGTTCTTTCCCGACCGTCTCGAACGCCTTATAACAAAAGGAGGATTCGCTTTACTCTTAGAGCAACTCCGATGCCAAAACGGGGAAAGACCGGACCAGATTGACCGTAACCCGTTACAGAAAAAGAGCTTCCAGAAACCAAGCTTCTACCAAAGACACGCTCATCCGCCCGGCCGATGTTGCGAAAAAACCATACCGAAAGTAAAAACGTTGCGAAAAACGCGAATGTTAGCGGTGGAGCTACTCCAAAGTTTTTAGTTCTGTCCTCTTTTAAGCCTTGCATCGAGCCAATCGGCGTGGTCGAGTTGGTCGGCTTGGGTGGCGTAGTCGACTTCGAGCTCGAGTTGTTTGGCGTCGGTCGTGTCGATCGAAATCGGGACAGGTTTTTGTCCGCCACGGATCGTCGGGCTGGTGTAGACGAGCTTGCCGTCGAGCAGGACGCGAAAGATGACGCTCCCTCGGCCGCCGGTCGAGTCGTCGATCGCCAACGCGGCTTCGAAGCGGGAGAACGGTTGGTCGAGCGGGTAGATGATCTTCGAGCGGCTCGCGGTGCCGAGGCCCTTGGGATAGAGCTGGCCACCGGCACGGAGCGGGCGGCCCAAGACGTTGCGGTCGTTGCCGAGCGGGAGCTTCCGGTCGAGGAACGGGGTGTGCTGATACTCGCTCGGCACGAGGTCGGAGAGATAGACGATCTCTTTTTGAGCGAGCGGTTGCAGGAATCGGAACCGGTCGGCCGCGACGGTCCACGGCTGTCGGGTTGTCGGGTAGGGCCAGACTTGGAGCTGTTTTTGGGGCGTTTTGGTCATCTTGGCGACCGGGAACCGGCTCCCGTCGCTCCAGCCGGTGAAGAAGAGCGGCGGTTTGGGCGGCGTTCTGTTCGGAGTATGTGGTCGTGCGAAGGTGATCGATGCGATCCGCGCGGTTTTCAGGTCGGTCGGGCCGAACGACGTTTCTACCGAGATCTGCCGGTTCTGGATCGCGAGTATCGGCCCGTCGAGCTGGTCGCCGTTGACGAGCGTCACCCGATCTTGAGCTTGTAGATCGCCGAGCAGTTTCGCGACCGCCGTATCTCGGGCCTCCACGCCGGGCGGGACTTGGAAGAGGATGCCCGCGATCCGATCGATCGGTAGTTGGACCTTGCCGAACAGGCCCGAGTCGAGAGAGAGCGTGCGCAAGACGCCGGTCCGTCGCTTGGTCTCCGTGATCCCGGTCGGTCGTGCGACGAGCAGTCCCCCATCGGCCAGAACGACGATCGGCCCTTGCGTCGGCTCGACGAGCGTCCCTTGCTTGATCGGCTCGTCGGATGGCGGGTCCGTCTCCGCAGCGACGAGGGTGGGAAGCATGCAAAGCCATGGAACCATCCAGAGCCAGATTTTACGGCATCTCAACAACGTTTCACTCCGACTCACGAGGGATCCTTTTTGTTTTCGGTTGACGGTTCCTGATCATCGTCCCGCAAGTTTGCTATGTAATTGCCGTAACGTGCCAAGGCAGGAAGAAGTATGAAACCATAACCGAGGATTACGTGAACACAACCAGAGATAAGTAGGAAAAAGCTTATTCCTATAGTGTCATTATGAAATTCGCGTGGGGTTCCGAAGAAAATCAACTCGATCGTGCCCAAGAAAAGGAAGAAGAAGGCGATGATCGTGTTCTTGGATAATGATTTCATGGTAAATTTTTGCGGGTTGGGGGTGATGACTTACGAGGGATCCTTTTCGTTTTTTTCTTTTGTCCGTTTCTCTATTTTTTTGTTGTCACTGTATTGAAACGCGATAAAAGCGAATCCGAAGAAGAGGTATATCACGGCGAGAAATAACAGAAGGAGACAAAGGAAGGAATCCGATTTTGCAATCGAATCCGCAATAACGGCGGCGGAAAACGCAAACGTACCTAGAGTCAAAAAGGCGAAAGCGATGATCGTGTTGACAGGCAATCGGTTCATGGGTTTTTCCTTTCGATAGGGGTGGTTTACGAGGGGTCCTTTTTGTCTTCTTTGTTGTTTTCCTTGGATGGCATCACTATTTTTTTGAGGTCGTTCGATTGCAGGAAGATGAGAATAACTCCAAGGGCGATCTGTATTATGAAGACGACAAGCAGCCAGACAGAAGCATCTGTTGATCGGTGTCCCCCGTTCAGTGTAATCGCGTCCACGATGCTTGTACCGATCAATCCCAAGGTGCCGAGGGTCAAAAGCGAGATAATGAGGATGAGGTTGTGAGTCGATCGGTTCATGGGGTTACCTTTTCGGATAGGGTCGATGATTTCACAGGAAAAGACAGAACAATAGGCTTATCATAATCTTCTGGAGGAGGGGGGTCAATGATTGAGGGGTTCTAAGGTGCTTCTAAGCCGATTTTGAGCGGAGCTCAAAGTCGGATCCGATTCTCTGCCTAAAGGCAAAGAATCGGCTTGTCTAATATGTGCTGTATCTACAGGAATTTCCGCGAAGTGTTAAGATAGGCAAGCCTGGACGAAGGGCGGGAAAACCTTTATCATGGACTGCTTAGTATAGAAGCTTTTTGAGAAATGCGACCTGACAAGAAACGAGTCGATACGTACTATATATGTCTGAAGCGAACGAGCGGGAAAAATGGATCGCCGATATCCTCGGCTACCTCAATTTTAGCGACGGGACTCCCAATCCGGCATTTATGGCGAACTTGAACTCGCTGGGCCGGGATCTCGCCTCGGAAGAGGGGGACAGCCCGCTCTGGAAGCGGCTTGACGAGACCCTTTCGACCGGTCTTGCGCAGTTGGCCGTCGAGGGCGGTCCGTTCGAGAAGGCCGATCAGGCGGAGGCGGTCTTGCGGCTGGTCTTCGACGAGCTGCTTAATGCCTATCGCTTTCATCATCGCGATCTTTTGTTCCACCAGCCGGACGAGGCGCTTTTCACGCCGTTCTTTCTCGCGCGGGTTTTCGAGGCCGTGCTCAGCGAAGGGGGGCCGTGGGACCAGTTGGCGCGGATCACCACCGGCGTGTTGCAACGGGTGAACGATTTTATCGGCCATCGACCGGTGGCCGCGTTGCGTGACGGGCGACGCATGAAGCCGTATCCTCACGAGTCGGTCGCGGTGATCCCGATCTGGCTCGAAGGGGCCGGTGCATCGGTCGGGCCCTATCAGGAGCTGGTCGAGTTGACGATCCAGATGCTCCGCGATACCGACCCGGCGTTGTTGCGTCGTGCCTGGTTCGATTTGGAGCAGCTTGCCGAGCTGGCGATCGATCCCCGGGCCTACGACTTCGATCATCCGGTGAACCGCCGCCCGAACTACCAATTTGGTCAGTGGGACCCGCACCAGATCGACAATCGGGGCTACTACCGGCGCTATGTTTTGCAGCAGGTCACGATCGACTCGATCCTTACCCGTCTGGATAAGGCCGATTCGACGATACCTCGCGACGAGCTTATGACCGAGGCGGCGGCCGTTTTGGCCGGGACGGTCTTGATGGGGTCGGGGGTCAGTGGCGACGGGCCGGGCGTGCACGACTCGAACACGTCGCTGAACGTGTTGATGCCGCACATCGCCGACTATCGGGACGATTTCTATAAATTTTGGATCGATCACCTGCCCGAGGACCACGCTCAGCGTTTGCGAGGGGAGGAGCAGCGATTGCGGCAGCCGTTTGCCGGGGCGCGTCAGCATCTGAACCACTCGCTGGTCCGGCGTCGGGCCTTGCAGCTCCAGCACGTTCATCTGGCGGCCCTGTTTTCGCGGATCGGTTATGCCGAGGAGGCGATGGCCCAGGCCCAGGTGGTGCCGGTCGCGTCGGCGCGGATGATGTGCGAGATCCACTGCCGGATGACGGCCGCTTATCATGCCAACGATCAAGGCCATCCCGAACGAGCGGCCGAGCTGCTCGTCGAGATCGAAGACTTGATCCATCGTGGTATCGAGTGTGGCGCGATCGTCGACCCGTGGAATATTCTCGGCTTCGATGCCCAGTTCAATCTGTTTCACGCGATGGAGGATAGCTGCTACGACTATCGTGTCGACGAGCTGATCGAGTTGATGGAGGACCTTTTTGTTTTTTATGCCCGCACCGAGAAGGAAGCGGCCGCGATGGGCAACCACAGCCTGCAGCTCGAGCTTTCCGAGCGGCTGCACCAGTTGGCCGATTGGTGGGACCAGTTCGCCACGACCGAGGTCCAGGCGGTCGACGGTATTTCGGGCCATCAGGCGTGGGAGTCGGCCGATAGCGTGGCGATCACGTTGGGCGATTGGCACAAGGCGTCGGGCGCGGCGGGCAACATCGCGTTCTGGCGGGAGCGAGTCGACCAGTTCCACTCGCCGAAGGCCTACGCTCTGGTGGTCGAAGCACTTCTGGAGCGAAAAGATCGGATCGCGGCGATGGCCCTGTTGATGCAGTGGCTTTCGCAGGCGGACACGATCGGGATGAGCGAGGGGAGCTATGCCTTCTACGACATGGCCGTTCGCTGGGTCATGGAGCTCTGGCGTGACGAGGAGGACGAAGCGGAAGAAGAAACGGATGAAGAGGAAAGCAGCCCGCAGCAAAAGTGGGAGCTGACGCAAAAGTTCATGGACTACCTCGAGGCGGGTAGCGAGGAGCTCTGGGAGATCCCGGAGCTCGAGATGAGCACCTCCACGACCAAACCGAAATCCAAGCCGAAACCAAAACGGCCCGATTCCGACGAAGCACCGGAGGACGAAGGGGAAGAAGATTTCGACGACGAAGAGGATGACGACGAAGAA
>JASFHG010000069.1:0-10614 GCA_050123355.1 Planctomycetia bacterium | reverse complement strand
CTTGGAACTTGGATCGCCCCTGCATAATCTCACATTCCCCCTTCGAGCTACAAATGGGTGCAGGGAAGTGAGGAAGTTTGGGTGCTTCAGGGGGAATGTGAGATTATGCAGGGGCGATCCAAGTTCCAAGGTCAAGAGGCCGTGGTTTGGGTCGATCGGGACAGTCCGAAGGTCGAGGGGAAGAACAAGGTCGTCATTTATGTCGAGAAGGCCAATGTCAGCCGAGAGGATCCCGATAAAAAAGAGGAAGGGGAGCCCACGGCGCGGGCGAAAGACGAAAAGTGGTTCGTCCAGCTCCAGACGACCGGTGCTATCCAGATGCACATCCCGCGGATCTTGGGTAAGCCGAGCTCGAAGCCGGCGATTTATGATCGTGGTCTCGCGGCCCGCTCTCCCGAGTCGGCCGGTGCGATCCGACGCACGGACTATACCGAGTATGGCATCACTCCTACCGGGCCGCCGGTGGGAACGACGTCGGCCGGGACGCGTCGCTTCAAGATTATCTCGCGAAGTAACGTCGATATGAACACGACGCTGATCGAAGACCCGCCCGGGTCGGATCGTTGGGTCGGTCAATGCACCGGCGGGATCAATTTGATTGTCGAGGGGATGGATCAGAGCCTGCCCGGGATGCCGGATAATATGCCGGTCGGCACGATCGACGTCTCGGCGGATCGGCTGGTGCTTTGGACGTCCGGGCTGCAACGGCCGGATTCGCAAGGGATGCGGCTGCAGTCGCAGGACATGCCGCTTGAGATTTATCTCGAGGGGAACATCGTCTTTCGGCAAGGTGAGCGGATCATTTACGCCGAGCGGATGTATTACGACGTCCGTAGCCAGACAGGCGTCGTCCTGGAATCGGAATTGCTGACGCCCTTGCCGCGTTACGAGGGCCTGCTTCGGATGAAGTCGAAGGTCTTGCAACAGACCGGGCCGGACACGTTCTTTGCGCAGCAGAGCTATTTCACATCGAGCCGTATGGGCAAGCCGCGTTATCGGCTGGAGTTGGGGGACGTTACTTATCAAGACTTCAAGCAGACCCGGCTCGATCCGATTACCGGCCAGCCGCGTGTGGAGCGTGATCCGTGGATTACGGGCCGAAACAGTTTTCTCTACTTTGGCGACGTACCGCTTTTCTATTGGCCATGGCTCCGTGCACCCGCGAAGGATCCGACGTTTTATATCGAACGTGCGGCGATAAAGTCGGATAACATTTTTGGTAAACAGATCCTCACCGATTGGAACATGTTCGACCTGCTCGGCCTGAGGGAGAAGCCGGAGGGCGTGGAGTGGCACCTTTCGGCCGACTATATGAGCTATCGCGGCTTCGGGCACGGGACGAATGCCGGCTATCAGCGGAATCGGTTCTTCATGTTTCCCGGCGAGACGGCCGGATTGGCGGACTATTGGGGAATCTATGACAAGGGTACGGATAACTTGGGCCGCGGCCAGCGTGATATTCCGCTGGAGGTGAACTATCGTTATCGCGGCTTCTGGCAGCATCGCCAGCGGTTGCCTCGCAATTGGACCGTGACGGGCGAGTTCGGGATCGTCAGCGATCGAAACTTTTTGGAAGAATATTTCGAACGCGAGTGGGACGAACTCAAGGACGAGACGACCGACTTGCGGTTCGAGCATCGGGTGGATAATTGCACGCTCAGCATCGCGGCCTCGGCTCGGTTGAATCCCTTCTTCACCCAGACTCAATGGCTGCCTCGGGCGGACCATTATTTGATCGGTGAATCGCTTTTGAACAATACCTTTACCTGGTTCGAGCATTCCAGCGCCACCTATGCCGACTATAAAGTGGCTGACCAGCCGCAAAATACCATCCAGCAAAACCTGTTCGTCTTGCTGCCGTGGGAAAGCCCGGCGAAGGGTGAGCGAATCGTGACCACGCAAGAAATCGACTGGCCTGTGGAATTGGGCGTGGTCAAGGCGGTGCCGTATGCCCTCGGTCAGTTAGGTCATTGGGGCGAGGATCTCAATGGCGATCGGATCGATCGGGCCTACTGGCAGGCGGGCGTTCGGGCAAGTATGCCGATGTGGCGTGTGAATCACGATGCGGAAAGCGCGTTGTGGAATGTGCACGGACTGGCCCATAAAATCGTCTTTGATGTCGAGTTCTCCGTCGCCGAAGCGAATCGAGACGTTCGAGATTTTCCGCTCTACGATCCGATCGACGACGATTCGATCGAAAACTTCCGACGCCGGATGGAGTTTCTCACGTTTGGCTCGCCCGGCGTGCCGGTGCTCCCTTGGCGTTATGATCCACGTTCCTATGCGATTCGTGCCGGTTTGGCCGATTGGGTGACGTCGCCGAGTGCGGAGATCGTCGACGATATGATGGCGATGCGTATGAATATGAGCCACCGTTGGCAGACCAAGCGAGGTGACCCCAATGCACCCGGTGGTCGCCGGATTATCGATTGGATGACCTTCGACGCCGGTGCCGTCTGGTTCCCGAAGGAAGAGCGAGATGATTTCGGAAAATCGATCGGTCTGGTATCCTACGACTATCGGTGGCACATGGGCGATCGGTTTACGGCTGTCTCGAACGGGACTTTCGATTTCCTCGAAGGTGGACAAAATATCGTCACCGTCGGTGGGTTCCTCAATCGTCCGCCACGCGGTAACTTCTATGTCGGCTTCCGGTTGCTCGAGGGGCCTATCGACAGCAAGATTATTTCGCTATCTTATAACTACTGGATGAGCCCCAAGTGGGTCTCCTCGTTTGGGACCTCGGTCGATCTGACTCGGATCGGAAATATCGGACAACGGTTCAATATCACTCGGGTTGGCGAATCGTTACTGGTTGGCGTTGGCTTCAATGTCGATCCCAGCAAGGACAACGTCGGTGTGATGTTCACCGTCGAGCCACGTTTCCTGCCGGGCGGACGGTTGGGCCAGGTCGGCGGTGTTCGGATCCCGGTCGCCGGCAGCCGAGGCTTTGAGTAAATCTTGCGTAAATGATGTTTCCGATTTTAGCCGACGGGCCTGCCCGTCGCTTGAGATAGGGACAGCTTCAAAACGACGGGCAGGCCCGTCGGCTAAATTTTTAATGGATACTTTAATCGCGGTCGATATCGGTAACTCGCAGATCAAGCTTGGGCGTCGACGCCCGACGCTGTCGGAGAGCATTTCGTTCCATCCCGACGAGTTGATCGATTCCGGAGCCAAATGTTTGGGTGAGTGGATCGCGGAACAGCAGCAGGATGCGGCCATCTGGCGGATCGGTAGCGTGAACCGTCCGACGACCACGCGATTGCTCAATTGGTTGCATGAGAACCGGCCGGAGGATAAGATCCATCTGCTCATGGCCGACGAGGTGCCGATCAAGGTGGCCGTTCCTCGGCCCGACATGGTGGGGATCGATCGGCTGCTCGGTGCGGCGGCTGCGTATCGTCGACGAAGCTCGCACAACGCGGTGATTGTTGTCGATATCGGCTCGGCGATCACGATCGATTTGGTTTCGTCGAAGGGTGAGTTTCTTGGCGGCTCGATCTTGCCCGGCGTGGGGATGGCGGCCCGAGCGATGCATCAATTTACGGATCTCTTGCCCGAGTTGGATACGTCGGACTGGCATGTTAAGCCACCGGACGTAATCGGCAACGCGACCGAACCGGCGATCCTCAGCGGCCTGTTCTGGGGCACGGTCGGTGCGGTAAACGAGCTGATCGACCGCATGCACCAAGGCCTCCACGCCTCGGCCGATGTTTTTCTAACCGGCGGTGGCAGTCAAACCGTCGCCCGTTTCCTCGACGCCCAGCCCGAAGTGGTTCCCGATCTGATTTTAGAAGGGATCGAGCTGGCGGAATGAAATAAAAGTAAAAACGTCGAACTCCGTTCGACCGCTAAACAAGAACTGTCTTTTGCAAAATGGTTGGCGAGTCTATCCAATAAAAAAAGGGCGAGCAAGGAGATTTTCCTTGGCTCGCCCTTTGTGGTTTTGCTTAGGTTTTGTTTTTATTAAAAACTTTTACTTGCGGCGGAAGAACAGGAGTCCCAGGGCACCGCAGACGAGCAGGACGATGGTGCTCGGCTCGGGGACGGAGACGAGGGCACCGACTTCGGTGGCCGTCAAGGCACTGTCGTAGAAGCGGACATCGTCCATATAGCCGATCCAGTCGCGGTCATCATCGTTATGATAGCCGGCCACGGCACCTTGCTTGTCATCGGGGGTTCCCGTGTCAAAGCTGAAACCATAGGTGTCGCTGAGGTGCGAGATGTCGCCATCATAATGGGTTGCAACAGGGCTTTCTTGATCCAACACGGTCGTGGAAAGCTCAACGCCATCCAGGTACATGGACACCTTGTCGGTGGCACGATTTAGCACGAGAGCAACGTGATGCCATTCGTCAAATGCTCCATTGGTATCAATGGCTATGGCAGGGCTGGCACTCTTAATCGTGATTTGATCTAGGTTTCCGTTACCTACTGCATCGCCATAATCGGTTTCGACATAGCTGACGATAGTACCATCATTCAAGAAGCCGAGCGAGCAGAGAGGCTCGGAACCGTTGGTGCCAAGTGACATGGCGTATCGGTAAAGCTCATCGGATGAACTGGTGTACTGCGGATCAAGACCGGTTTGCTTGAACCAGCCCGCAAGCGTGATCGAGGAAGCAACGGGCAGGTCAAGACTGGTAGTTCCAACAGACATCAGATAACGGCTGTCGTTCGGATTCGACAAAACGTTGCTGCCAAGGGAGCTATCAAAGACAACCGTGCCATTGGCACCCCCAAGCTGGACAAGCGTGTGGCCGTTGCCCGACGAGTCGACCAAGTTGTCTGTCGCATTCAGATTGTTAAATTCATAATGGGCAATTAATCCGGCAGATGCGACTCCGCCGAATGTTATGGCAAACACTGCGACGAGTGCTGCCAAGAGAAAACATCCTCTCACAAGTTTCATCATTGTACCTCTCTTTAAAAGTGTTAAACAAAAGTTGCTTTCAAAGGTGGGCTGCCCAAAGTGCTTGCCGAGAATAGGCAAAACATCTCCCCCTCTTTTCCTGCATAAAAAACACACAAAAAACACTGATGTGGATAGCGTCAAACATCTTTACAAAAAACGTTCGATTCACAGAGCGGGATTTGTCGCAGTTTACAAGAGGTCGTTATCGAATCTTGATGACAATGAGTTATCTACTCAAACGCGAAATTCCAGACTGTGGGCATGCTGTCCAAATACAGCTAAAAGTTTTCCTCCTTTCGCCATAAAAACAAAGTCAGGTCTAACAACACAAACGATGCATTTAAAAAGGTGGATTCTTTTCCAGCTGCCCCAGATGGATAGGCTTTCTGGAGTACGAAGCAGAGACTCGCTCCGATTCAAAAAGCCTATGCGTGTCTTGATTTATGCCATGCGATAGGTGCTGAACATAAGTGTATCAGCAAGGCACTCACAAAACTCTAAAAAAAGAATAACAAAAATACAACAGCCCTATTATCCGCACCCTTTTCTGCAAAGTCAAGAGACCAGTTCTTCGCAAAGAAGTATTTTTTCTAAAAAGAGACCGTTTTGGGAGTTTGTTCGCAAAAGGACGGATTACACAATCAATTGAGTACAAGCGAGCGACCCAAAGGGGGGAAGGGCGTTCTGATCGGCAAGAAATGTAAGAGAGAGACTGCGGTATATCTTCAAATTTTTGTATTTTTTGATGCCAATTTACGGTTTTCCGTGAGATTTAAATATGGGGTGTTCTGAAATGTGTGCTCAGCGAGCGCGCTGTCACAGTACCCCCCAGAAGTAGTGTGGAGCTTGCTTTTGGATGAAAATAATCCTTGAGAATAAAAGAAAGAAGGAACACGTCGTTATGAAAAAACATGGATTTGTCTTTTTATTGGTGATGGGATTGCTGGTTTCACTTTTCCAAGAGGCTAATGCCCAGCCGGCAAAGAATGTCATTTTGATGATCAGTGATGGATGTGGCTTCAACTGCTGGGAAGCGTCTCGCTATTTTGAAGCAGGGCTCCCTTATGATGATGCCGGCTTTCAGTTTTATGGTATGACAACCTACTGTATGGATGTTGAAGACCAATATGGAAACCCGATCGATCCGACAGGAGTGGATTCGGCCGGACAAAATTGGGTGGGCGTGGAGCAAGGATATGATCAGACCCAAGCGTGGTCAGATCTCAATTATCTTCGCAATATATACACAGATTCTGCCGCTGCCGGAACCGCTATGTATACGGGCGTCAAGACGTATAAAGGGGCCTGTTCTTACGGCCTCGAAGGCAACGACTTGAAGACCATTGCCGAATATCTGGCCGAAACCGGACGGGCAACAGGGGTCGTGACCAGTGTTCCCATTTCCCACGCAACGCCTGCGGGAGTGGATGCTCATAACTATGATCGTAATGATTTCTCAGGCATTGCGAATGAGATGATCTACAATAGTGACTTGGATGTGATCATGGGCGTGGGTGATCCAACCGTTAGTGGTGAATACAAATATGTTGGTGGCACGTCGACCTGGGCTGATATTACCGATGCCAATGGAGCAAATGGGTTTACCTTCGTCAATACGGTTACGGATTTCAAGGCCTTGGCCAATGGTACCTATCCTGGTGGGACGCCAGGAAAAGTTCTCGGAGTTGCTCATGCTACGTCGACTCTAAATGAGCAGTATAAGCCAAGTCCCAACAATGAGACCGTGGTGCCGAGGCTTGAAACGATGTCCAAAGGAGCACTGAACGTCCTCAGCCAGGATGCCGATGGCTTCTTTCTTATGATCGAAGGAGGCGCGGTCGACAAAGAAAACCATAATAATAATGCTACCGCGATGCTATACGAGCAATATGATTTCAATCGCACTGCCGAATATGTTATCGATTGGATCGAAGCCAATGGCGGTTGGGACGAGAATTTGCTGATAATCACGGCGGACCACGAATGCGGTGGTATTTGGGGACCGAATACGGTGCTCGACGACAATGGTACCCCTCGAGATTTTTCCGACGATACGATTGCCGAAACGTGGACCAAAGTTGTCGATAATGGTTATGGCCAAATGCCCGGTTTTCAGTATACCTCTTATACGCATACGAACACTTTAGTTCCCATGTGGGCTAAAGGGGTTGGTGCAAATAAGTTCAGTGGCATGGTAGACGGGAATGATTCCGAGGCGGATGATTTTTGGAGTGAATCGCAAGGATGGGATTGGAACGGTGATTACATTGACAATACCGACATCTTCACCGCGATGCTGCGATCGACCTATGTTCTTGGTGATGCCAACCATGATGGGCAGGTAGATAGCTCGGACGCTACGATTCTGGCCGGTAACTGGCAGGCAGGGCCTAGTGCTACCTGGGAAATGGGCGATTTTAATGGTGACGGAATGGTCGATTCTTCGGATGCCACGATCCTGGCGGGCAACTGGCAATATGGAACCGGAAGTTCGTCCGTACCGGAACCGAGTACGCTTTTCATGCTTGTGATGGGCTTACTTGGTTGGGGGATAATTTCTCTACGCAAACAACGTTAATCGAAAATCGAGCAGTCTTCATAGCTGGTTTCTCCTGCAAGACCTCGCTGGCATATTTGTTGTCAGCGAGGTTTTTTATGGCACCTTGATTCTTTCGGGGGGGATGGTGAAATGGGTCGTTGTGATAGTAGGATTTCTATCGATTGGAGCTAATCCGTTATTTGCCAAGTCTTTTGTTCTCTTAGGGGCCAGATTGATTGACTTCTTTACGGAGTAAACTAGGGTTTTTTATACAAACCGTCCATTATAGTGGGTGGTTTTTGTCCGAGTTTCATAACTTCCTGGCGTGAGACTAAGGCCAGATCAACCATGACTTCTAGGAGATAGTTTCGTGAACACAACTAAACGCGCCCATCGGGCAGGTGACTATTTGAGCTTTAAACTGGGCGACGAACTGTATGCTATTGAAGTTCTTCGTACGAAAGAGGTTGTAGGTAAATTGGAGACGAATTCCTTGCCGAGTGCCCCTGATTATGTGGATGGGGTCATGAAGCTTCGGGACGAGATCTTTCCCGTAGTGAATTTACGAGCAAGACTTGGATTGCCACGTGTTGAGGACACGGAGCGGACTTGTGTGGTTATCGTTGAAGTGACGACATCGGATATGGAAAAGTGCTGGGAGGTCAAACAGTGTGGGAAGGCCGAGTGTCCTGCCTACGAATGTGAAGACCGACGCTGCTGGATGCTGACCGGGACCCATTGTCGGAATGAAATCCAAGGGAGCTTTATCGAGAAGAAGAAAGCATGTTCTCAATGTGAGCTTTATCTCAATGCAGAACGTGATAATACCGCGTTTGACGTAGGTGTGGTCATCGACGAGGTGTGTGATGTACTGCGATTTAAGGATGAAGACATCGAGGATTGCCCCTCTATCGTGAAGGGTTCCAACGAACACTTTGTTTCCGGGCTTGCCAAAAAAGGTGACCAGATCGTCAAACTGCTCGATATTCCTTGTACGTTTGGCAATTGCGAGAGCAAGGCGATTCAAGAGAGTTTCCAAGAGAGCCTTGCGGTGACGTACTAGAACACGATCGTTAAAGAGATTTATAATATTAGCCTGGTTGCGTGCGATTGGTTGAAGCCAATCACGAGCAGCCAGGCTAATTTTTTGTTTACGTGCCAGAAGATGGCAACGTATCGGAAGCTGTTTCTAAGTGGTTTGCTTGTCGCGACAATAGGAAGCAATCAGCTTGATCAAGGCACTGATGTCGATCGGCTTCGAAGCATAGTCGTCGCAGCCTGCTCGGAGGCATTTTTGGCGATCGCTCGACATGGCGTGGGCCGTCAGTGCGACGATAGGCGTTTTGTAGCCCATGCCTCGCAGTTCGGTGGTCGCTTCGTACCCGTCCATGATCGGCATCTGCATATCCATCAGCACCAGGTCGAACGGGTTGTTGTTTTGTTCGTATTCCTGAATCGTCTCGATTCCTTCTTTGCCATTTTCGGCAATAACGACTGTAGCTCCGGCCTTCTTCAGGACGTGAGATACCAAGCGTTGGTTGTCCGGCCCGTCTTCGACCAAGAGGATGTTGAGCTCTTTGAGGCTCGGTTTTTCGCCCAGTTTTGAAGGGGCTTTTTTGCTTTCTTCTTTGTGGGGGAACCATTTTCGCATGTCGTCCGCCATCGTGACGGCCTCGGGCAGATCGACGTGAATTTCGGCGGTGAAGACGCTGCCCTTGCCCACTTCGCTTTCGACGTGGATGTCGCCGTCCAGCAGGTCGACCAAACGTTTACAGATCGTCAAGCCGAGTCCCGTGCCGCCGAATCGACGAGTCGGCGAGCTGTCTTCTTGTCGGAACGGTTCGAATAAGGTGGGGATACTTTCCTCGGAGATCCCGATCCCGGTGTCCTTGATGGTGAAGATGACCTTGGGTTTGCCTTCGTCTTGCTTGAACTGTACGGCACATTGAACCGAGCCGCGGCGGGTGAATTTGATCGCATTGCCAACCAGGTTCGTGAGGATCTGTTTCAGTCGCGTGGGATCCGAGCGAACCACCTCGGGCACGGGCCCTTCGTTGGTGACGACCAGGTTGAGCCCTTTTTCCGTGGCACGGACCGACATCATCGACTCGATTTCGGCCATGAGGCCCGGCAGATAGACGGGGTGGGTTTCCATCTCGATTTTGCCGGATTCGATCTTGGAGAGGTCGAGGATCTCGTTCAGGACGTTCAGGAGGTATTTCCCGTTTCGCTTGATGATCTGGGTGAGTTCCTTGACGTCCATTTCCTTGTCGCCCTGGTCCAGCAGGTCGGCATAGCCGAGAATCGCGGTCATGGGGGTCCGGATTTCGTGGCTCATGTTCGCGAGAAATTCGCTTTTGGCCCGATTGGCGACCTCCGTCTGGGTCACCATCTCTTCCATTCGCAGATTGGCGTGTTCCAGCTCGATGGCATATTCGTGGAGCTGGTTTTCGTACTCTTTTTGTTCGGTGACGTCGGTCAGTGTCTCGGCGACCCCCAGCGAACCGTCGGGGTTGTGGATCGGTTTGCTGTCGACCTTATAGATTCGTCCTCCGGGGACTCGGCCTATCCAGGAGTGGGGACGTCCATCTTCAAAGGTTTTGGCGACCGGGCAATTTTGGCACGGTCTGTCAATGCCGTGGATTACTTCATAGCATTTTTTCCCTTGAATGCTTTCTTGACGCTTGTTAAGGGGCCCTTTTCTGAGCAGATTTGCTTGATTGTTTGCCCAGTAGATATCGAGTCCCGGGTTGGCAAAATAGAGGACCGCCTCTTGGATGTTGTTCAAGAGCGATTCCAATATCATGCAGGAATTGGAGAAAGGGTTGGGCGAAGGATCCATGGCTTCAGATCGCGATTTTTTGGCGCACATAGGAAGGGGTAATCCGGTTTGGTAGGTGATGTTGGTGGTAGGGTCCGTTTTGGTGCAAGTCAGTTCACCCTGGGAAACCATCTTGGAGGTTCCTTGAAAAGGTAGGTTTTTAAACAGAATGGGAAGGGATAAGTAGTAAAGAATCGCCTTGTTGGTCAGTTCTTTTGGGGGGATTCTTGTCAGGTTGTGCGTATTGTGCGGGAAAGTCGGGTGAATCGAGCGGCAGCTTCAATTCTGGGGTGATCGAAGGCTTATGGGGCCTGTCCGAAAAAAGGTTAGCCTCGT
>JASFHG010000068.1:0-10619 GCA_050123355.1 Planctomycetia bacterium | reverse complement strand
CAAAAGTGATTGTATTGGATAACCTCTCCCAAGATGGATTGGATCTGTTGGAAGCGACAGAAAATATCGAGTACGAAGTACGGACCGGCCTCCAAGGAGAAGAACTCCGCGAAGCGCTCAACCAGTTCGACGGCGCGATCTGCCGTAGCGGCGTCAAGATCACGGCCGAGTCGCTCGAAGGGAACACACGACTCCGCGCGATCGTCCGCGCGGGCGTAGGGACCGACAACATCGATAAGGACGCGGCCACCCACCACGGAATCGTCGTGATGAACACGCCGAGCGGCAACACGATCTCGACCGCCGAGCAAGCGATCGCCCTGATGCTCGGCATGTCGCGGAACTTGGCGCCCGCCTATGCGAGCCTTTGCGAAGGTCGCTGGGATCGCAAGCTCTACATGGGCACCCAACTCGCCGGCAAGACACTCGGTATCGTCGGGCTCGGCCGGATCGGGCAAGCGGTCGCCTCGCGGGCACTGGCACTGGAAATGAAAGTCATCGGCTACGACCCATACCTCTCCGACGCGAAGGCGGAAGAGCTCGGCATCATGCCGGTCGCCTCGCCTCAAGAGATGTTCCCGATGGTCGACTACCTGACGGTCCACACCCCGCTGACCGACGAAACCCGCGGCCTGGTCGGTGCGGCCGAAATCAAAACAATGAAAAAGGGCGTCCGCCTGATCAACTGTGCCCGAGGCGGGATCTATGACGAAGCGGCCCTGGCCGACGCGGTCCAATCAGGCCACGTCGCGGGCGTCGCGTTGGACGTCTACTCCGAAGAACCTTGCACCGACAGCCCGTTGTTCGGTCTACCGGGCGTCCTCTGCACGCCGCACCTCGGCGCGAGTACCGAAGAGGCCCAGGTCAACGTCGCCGTCGAAGCGGTCGAGCTGCTGGTCAATTTCTTCGCGACCGGCGAGATCAAGCAATCGGTCAACATGTCGCCGCTGGACGCCAAGACGCTGGCCGACCTGCGCGAGTATCTCGACCTGGCCTACCGACTCGGCCTCCTGCTGGCACAGACCGACTGTGCTCCGCCGAACCGGTGTCGCTTGGTCTATAAAGGAGAGGTGTCGAAGAAAGATACCCGGCTGCTCTCCGCCGCGTTTGCCGCAGGCTTGCTCGAAAACGCGATGGACAACGAAGTCAATATCGTCAACGCCGAAATGCTGCTTGCCGGTCGCGGAATCGAGTTGACCGAAGAGCGGACGGCGGAACTGATGAGCTTCAGCTCGATGATCTCGGTCGAGATCTCCAACTCGAACCGTACGAGCCAAGCGTCAGGCACCATCTTCGGAAACCGCATGCCGCGACTGGTCCAGATCGCCCACTGCGACATGGAAAGCTTCCTCGACGGTGTCCTGTTGGTGTTCGAGCACCACGACACGCCCGGCATCATCGGCCACGTCGGCGGCGCGTTCGGACGACACCATATCAACATCGCCCACATGGCGGTCGGCCGACCGGGCAACACGCCGGGCGGCGACGCGGTCGGCGTCCTCTCGCTCGACAGCCGCCCGACAGCCGAGGCGATGACCGACATCCTTTCGACCGAAGGGGTCAAAAAGGCGTGGGTAATCACCCTACCCGGCCCGAACGAACTCCCCTCCTGGCTCGGCGGCGGGCAAAGTTAAATATAGTAGTTCCAAATTTGGTAAACGTTTATACATTTGTTAGCGGCGGGGCTTGCCCCCGCGCAAAAAAACGTTGAATAGCGCGGGGGCAAGCCCCGCCGCTAACAGGACATGAAACCAGTTAAATAAACATCATCCATGAAAAACATTCTTGTCACCGGCGGTGCGGGCTTTATCGGGAGCCACTTGGTCGAAACGCTTCTCGAGCGGGGAGACCGCGTTTTGGTGGTCGACAATGAATCGACCGGCTCGTTCGAGAACCTGGCCACGGTCGCGGACCATCCGAACCTGACCTATCGCAAGGCGTCGGTCACCGACCCGGACGTGGTTCGCGAGATGCTCGTCGGCATGGATGAGGTCTATCACCTGGCCGCCGCGGTCGGCGTCGCCCTGATCGCCCAAGCCCCGATCCACACGATCGAAACGAACATCTACCCGACCGAGTTGATCCTGCGTGAGTTGGGCCGCCTCCAGGAGTCCGGCCAGTCGACCAAGCTGTTCCTCGCCAGCACGAGCGAAGTCTATGGCAAGAACCCGGCCCAAATCTGGACGGAAGAAGATGATCTGGTCTTCGGTGCGACGAACCGGCCGCGATGGTCGTATGGCACGTCGAAGGCGATCGACGAGTTTCTCGCACTGGCCTACTGGCGCGAGCGTGAGCTGCCGGTCGTGATCGCCCGATTCTTCAACGTCGTCGGCCCTCGCCAGAGCCCGGCCTACGGGATGGTCCTCCCGCGATTCATCGAGGCGGCACTGGCAGGCAAGAACCCGGTCGTCCACGACGATGGCCACCAGATACGATGCTTCGCCCACGTCTCGGACGTGATCCGCTCGGTCTTGGCCCTGATGGAGACACCCACGGCCGTCGGGCAGATTTTCAACGTCGGGAGCGACGAGCCGATCGAGATCCTCGAGCTGGCCAAGAAGGTGATCGCCGCGGTCAACCCGACGCTCGGGATCGATTTCATGAGCTACGCCGAGGCCTATCAAGACGATTTTGAAGATTGCCGCCACCGCGTCCCGGACCTGGGCCGGCTGCGCCGCACGATCAACGTCGAGCCCCACTATAATATCGACGGGGTTATCGCCGAGCTTATCCAGAATCGTTCATGAGTGACAGCGATCTACTCGTGCCACCGCCCGTTAGCCGCGTGGGTTCATCCCCGCGATTCTGTTTCCATTACCAATTCACGTGGCGATTTATCGGTTGGCTTGTTTTTACAAAGTGCATCACGTTCACACATTCTTTGCGATAAGCGCGGGCATAAATCCGCTCGCGGCTAACGAACCGGTACACGGTTGGAACGGTTGACTCACGTGCCAAACGAATAAGAATTAGTCCTCGACTTCTTCGTACACGTACTCATACTCGTATTCATCGTCGTCGTCATCCTCGTCGTCATCCTCGTCGACCTCTTCGTACACGTACTCGTATTCTTCATCGTCGTCTTCGTCGGGCTCTTCGATTTCTGCTTCTTCCGCTTTCTGACGTTCGAGTTGGCTGACGATCAACACGTTATCGCCCAGGTCGAGATCCTCCTCGTCGATGGGTCGGCCACGGTCGTCGAGTTTGATGTCGGCTTCGGCCGTCTTCTTTTGCGCCACTTCGAGTAATTGGCCATAAATTTTATCGCGATCGGTCCCGTTAATCGCATGGACCGCGGTAGCGACCTCGCCCAGATATCGCAAGAAGACTTGTCGCCGCTCCCCTTCGTGTTTCACTTTTTTGCGTCGACGCAGATAGATCCCCAACTTCCGCCCGACCGCTTGGAGCGCGAGGCGTAATTCCTTCTGGATTTCGGGGTAAGACGCGACGGCCTCCTTCGACTCGCTCGTGAACGGGACCCACACGCTCGCCATGTGGACCATGACCGTCACCTGGCCACGCGGCAGAGAGCCACGCGATTGGGTCAAGCCGTACGGACGCCAATTGGTCGCCATGATCGTTTGTGTGATGGCACACCCGCCCGCCTGAAACTGCAACGGAACCCGGTTCGCATAACGGAGCACGTTCATCGTCTGGTTATCGTGCACGCTGATGTTGTGCATCGCGTGATGCAGCTCGTCGATCTCCTTCTTCTTCAAATTGCTCGGCGAGATTCGCGTCTTCGCCTTGGCCTCCTTCAGAATCCGATCGGCCGCGTCGGTCCCCAGCCCGTCGAACGTATTGATCAGAAACTGTCGCAAGGTCCGCGCGTCACTCTCGTTGAGCAACTCTTGAAGCTCCTCCCGCGTCACACGATGCGAGCTCGGCCCGCCGCCATAGGCCAGCCCGACCTCGATCTGGAACGGGTTGCCACTATAAACGGACGGTGGTCGGGTCGCCGCCGCGAAAAACTCGCCCGGCACGACCTGATGGAGCCCCTTGAGAATTAATTCCTCACCGATCGGAGAGATACAGTCGGTCGACGGCGGCCGGATCTTGGTCTGTTGGATCGATTGATAGAGCAGGTCCGCCTCGTGCCGCCCCACTTTTTTGACGTTCGCCCGCGTGCTAACCTTGGCCCCTTCGCAAATTTTCCGTGCGACGGACGGCGTTACCTTGGAAAACGCGGAGGTCAAGAAACCGGAAACGGTCGTCTCTTGCGTCGCCTTGAGCATACTGATCAGGCGGCCCAGCTCGACACCGTACGGATGCGGCTTGATCTCCTTCGGTTCGGGCGGAAGGGTCTCGGTCACCCGCTCATAGGTCCGCTCGTTCCCGTCCGGGTCGAGGTAATGGAGCGTGACATGCGGGTTGGCGATCGCCGTCTCTTCGAGATACTCGTCGACACTACCCCGCCCACGGACATACTTCGCCTCCATCTCGATCGTCACGCGAGTGCCATGATCCAAGTCAATCCACTCGATCCCTTTCTTCTCGATCTGGGCAAGCCCCTTCTTGCCGGGAGGGATGTCGACCCCGTTGCCTCGTCCGTTGACGATCCGTGGCTGGTTCCGCTTGGTATCGATTTCGATTTCATAATAATGGGCAGGCCGCCGGACCGAGATCTTCGACATGATCTTGATCGGCTTACCGGTCGTCAGAAGGCCGTACATCCCGGCCGCACTGATCCCGATCCCTTGCTGGCCGCGGCTCATCCGCAAGCGGTGGAACTTCGACCCATACAGCAGCTTCCCGAAAATCAGGGGGATCTGCTTCTTCAAGATGCCCGGCCCGTTGTCCTGGACGCCGACCTTATACCGATCCTGGCCGTTCCCGTTGGTCGTGTTTTCGATATGGACCCAGATTTCGGGCACGATGCCCGCCTCTTCACAGGCGTCCAGGGCGTTGTCGACCGCTTCCTTGATCGTGGTCAGCAGGGCCTTCCGCGGGCTGTCGAATCCGAGCAGGTGCCGGTTTTTTGCAAAGAATTCACTAACCGAAATATCGCGTTGTCCGGCAGCCATGGTTTGGGCCGTCGCCCGCCGCCGATTCGTTGTTTTTCTAGACATTTAATATAGGTTGACTGGTTAATTTAGATAAAATGCAAATTGAAGCTTCGGCTCCGAGGTGGTCCGAATCTAACGATTATACCCATTCCCCGGCTTCTCGCCCAGACGTTTTGCCAAACTTACCGGTATATCCGGTATACAAAGATCGACCGCTAGCACCCTTGAAGCCGAAAAACTTGTTGAACAGTGCTACTTGCACCGTGGAAACGAGGCGTGCAAAACGCCATCGCTCCACAATAGAAACAACCTAAACAGAAAAAACCCTGACGAATTCCATCAGGATAAAAAAGGAGATCCATGTTATGTCACGTAAAATCGCAATCGTCATGATCGTCGCGGCAGTGGCCATCGCCCTGCTTTGGGCCACGCCCGCCTCGGCCAAGGTCCATCATCCCAACGAGGTCTACTACAACTATTACGGCCCGGTCGCCTACGACGGCACCTCGGCCCCGCTCTACGTGAGCCCTCGCCCGGTGCCCGCGTACGTCGGTCATACGACCATTACGTATGCCCCCCTTCAACCGCACGAGTACCTCTATCCCCATAGTCGGACCTACATCCGACACGACGGTTGCGGCAGCGGTTTCAACGTCACGCGAGTCCGCTACGGTCACCGCTTCCAGCCGTTCATGAAATTCCGTCCCGCGGGCCGAACCTTCATGGAAGTATTGAACTTCGGCAGTCACTAAGCGTGATTTTCGTTCGACGCTTCCTTAAAAAACCAACCATCGATTTCAGATAGGAAAAGAGAACCATGACACGATTAACCATAATTGCTTTCCTCGGCCTCATGGTCGGGGGATTCGCTCTTGCAGAATCGGCACAGGCGTTCGAAGGTTTCTTCGCCACACGACGCGCGATGCGCAAGGCCGAGCGAGACAATTGGCACCAAGGCTACTATCAAGGCCAATGGGGTGCGCCGCTGGCCGTGGTAGTTCCGCCGACCGTCGACATGCAAACCACCTACCGCTCCACCGTGGGCGGGACCCAAGTCACTCGGATTTGGCCACAATACAAACGTGGTTATCCGGGCGATCCAACCCCTTCGATGAACGGCAATCGTTACAAACCGGTACCTCGCTGGCCCAGCAGTACCAACCAGATGGGCGTTTATTATATCCGCGGCCCCTGGTAGCGATACCTTTTGAGGTTTGCATATTTCATGACCCCCTCTAATGCCGAAAACCCAGCAAAATCCGGCTGGTACAGCCGCATTTTGCGGTTGCGGAAGGTTCATTAAATATGCAACGATCAATAGACACACCTTGATCCACTCACCCCCTGGGAAGGAAGGACTATTCATCTCGGTTCTTCCTTCCCTTTTTGCGTTCTTGGGACAGAAAGTTCATTGAGTCTCAGTATTCAAAGTTACATGATTCCAATACTATCGCATCAAGCCGAAATTGGGACGCTAGTCCCTATTTCGGGTCCGACCCGGAATAGGGCACGCTTCGCGGCCCAATTCCGGCTTGGATACTTGTAACTCTAAATACCTGAGACTCTATAGCTATTTCAACAGTACGGAAGCACTAGCGCAAAAGTGCCCCATTTTGGTTCAGAAATCCAGAATGAATTTTCAAACATTCCGAACGCGATCGATCGTCTTTTCGTAGAGGGCGATATACTCTTTCGCGCTGCGGGCCCAGGACCAATCTTGTCGCATGCCGGTTGCGATCATTTGGTTCCAGACCTCGCGACGCTCGCGATAGATCTCGCATGCCCAGCGTAAAGTCTCCGACAGGGCAAAGTCGCTATAGTCTTGGAAGACGATCCCGTTGGCCGTGCCGGCGAAAATGGCTTCGTCGGTCGCATTGACCACGGTGTCGGCCAGGCCGCCGGTCGCGCGGACGACCGGAACGGTCCCATAATTGAGACTGTACATCTGGTTCAGGCCACACGGTTCAAAGCGACTCGGCATGAGGAACATGTCGGCACCTGCTTCGATGCGGTGGGAGAGCTCGACCGAGAAGCCGATCCTGACGGCCACGTTTTCGGGACTTCGCTCGGCCAGGTCGTAAAGTCGTGTCTCATAGTCGATCGACCCACTGCCGAGAATCACCCACTGCACATCTCGCGTCGCGGCCCAATCGCTCATCACCTTCGTGATCAGATCGACTCCCTTCTGCTCGCAAAGACGGGTAACCACCCCGACCAACGGCACGTCGGCCCGTTCGGGCAGGCCCATCTCGCGTTGCAAGGCGGCCTTGCAAACCGGCTTCTTTTCAAAAACGTCGTGGACCGTATAGTTCGCCGCGATATGAGGGTCGATCGACGGGCACCACTCGTTCATGTTGATACCGTTGAGAATCCCGCTCAAAACAGCCCGGCGATGCTGAAGCGTTGCATCGAGACCCTCGCCAAGCGGCGGATACTGGATCTCCTGGGCATAGCGTGGGCTGACCGTGTTGATCGCGTCGGCAAAGACGATGCCCGTCTTCAACAGGCTCAAGTCGCCATGGAACTCCATCTGCTCCCAATTGAAATATTTCCAATCCAAACCGGTCAGGAGCATGTCCCAGTGCCAGAACCGGCCCTGGTACGCAAGGTTGTGGATCGTCAACAAGGAGGCGATCCGTTCGTAACGCGGGATCCCTTGATATTCGGTCTTCAGATAGGCAGGCACCAACCCGGTCTGCCAGTCGTTCACGTGAATCAGGTCGATCGGCAGCTCGAGGAGCCGGATCACTTCGAGCACGGCACGGGAGAAGAAGACAAACCGTTCGCAGTTGTCGACATAATCGACCCCGTCCACCTGATAGAGTCCGTCGCGGTCGTAATAACCTTTTTGCCCCACCAAGTAAACGGGCAGGTCCGTACCGGGAACGGTCGATCGCCAAAGCTCGCCGGTCACCATCTTCTGGCCGATCGGGATCACCAGATCGATATCGACCGGTTCGATCGTCTGGCCGCTATCCCACGAGGAGCGGTGGGCCGGGACGATCAGGGTACAGTGATGGCCAAGTTTTCCGATTTCGGCCGGCAGGGCGCCAGTGACGTCCGCCAATCCGCCGGTCTTGGAAAAAGGAACCGCTTCACTCGATGCTATCAGGATGTTCATAGTCAAATTCGATTTTAGGGGGCAAGCCTCGGGCTGCAAAGCCGGTTCTACAGGTGCCGGCTCGCTCTCGCTGGTCGCTGGACCTTGCAAAGTTCAATAAAATGTTTCGGTAACGGCATTTACGCGACATCAACCGTAGAGGTTTTTTTAGACATTCTCCAACACACCAGGCGGGAGCTGCCGTCAAGGTTCGCGTATTTTACCACGTCATCTTGATCGTCAAACTCAGCCTCCCAGGTTAAGTCGCTCTTTCGGAAGCCTATTATACCGAACGTACCGATTATTCACAAAATAGGGCATATTCACTAAATGGCGATTATGCGGCGAGCCGATGGAACTATTGATTGGCTATTGAATCTCAGGTACTTAAAGTCACATGATTCCAATACTATCTCATTAAGCCGAAATCGGAACGCTAGTCCCTATTCCGGCTTGATACTTGTAACTTGAACTACCTAAGACTCAATAAAAAAGCCTCTATCCGCGCATCCTAAATTCTATGGCCCAGATTTACAAGAATTCAGGATGGCATGAATCGCAAGAAAACAATTATTCGTTCAAAAAACTCAGGGGGGAAAAGATGATCCGTCAGGCCGTATTCGTGTTGCTCGCCGTGGCAACCGTCGTCGCGATCTTCGGCGTGTCCGATCTCCAGGCCCAAGAGGCCTACGGTCGACAGTGGGGACGCTCCTACAACACGCAAGATTGGAATCGATTCTATCACTATCCGTACGTCTACTACCCGCAGAACTACTACGGGCCAGACTACTACAAGAGCGGCGATAGCCTCTACTACCGCTATCCGCGCGAGATGCAGATTCCGGTCTACAACAAACAGTGGCACAACTACTACCCGGAAGGCCGAAAATTCCACTACGGCCACCACTTCCAACTCGACGTCTTTTAGTAGGTGCTGAACGCACCAAGAGACCAATTACGTCGGTGAAAGAAGTCAACTCGGCTAGCATGCCACGTTGGCTGACCGAAAGGGTGGTTCAGAAGAGAAAATTTAAGGGGCAAGCCCTTTCATGAGGGTTAATTTTTGGTGCCGTTTAGCGGTCGAACTGGTTCGACGCTTTTAAACACGCCAAAAGTGACGGGCAAGCTCGTCAACCAAAGGGGACAACAAAAAGCGTTTCGCAGTCCACCCGGCCGCGAAACGCTTTTCTTTTTTCAAACTTCAAACTTCTCACTTCAAACTTTTTCATTCTTCTTGATCCACTCGACCGCCTTGCGAAGCTGAGGGTCGACGTCGATCATGGGCGTGGCCGGGTCGACAAGCGGTAGACGCTTTTGAGTTTTGGTGCCCTTCTTCTTGGGCTCCCCCTCTTTTGCATCCTCTTCATCCTCTGCCCGAAGCAATTCCTTGGGAATCTTCAGAGCATCGCTATAATGGACGTCGCGACGCCTTCGCGTCAGCACGACCGTCTTCCGCGTATTCATGTTGATCGGCACTTCAAACCCGGGATCGGGCCGCACACCCCAATCTTCGTCCTCCTTGGCATCTTTCAGGCGGTGGATATTCTTCCCGCTGGGGCGCCAATAACTGGCCGACGTGAGCTTCAACACCCCTCGACTACCGCCGACGGGCAGCACCTCTTGGATCGTCCCCTTGCCATAAGACCGCTGCCCGACAATTTTCGCGCGATGATAATCCTGCAGGCAAGCAGCGACGATCTCGGCCGCACTGGCACTGTCGCCGTTGATCAACACGGCAACGGGAAAATCTTTATCCAAAGTCCCGTTCTCGCTTGCCCAAAATTCGTCTCGCGTATGGAATTTGGCAGGCCGCTTCGGCTTTTCTTCCTCGCCTTCCTGATTCTGATCCTGATCCTTCTTGAACCATTCCCAAAAATCTCGCGACCGGCCGCGAGTCGAAACAATGATCCCCTCGTCGACGAACTGATCACAAAACTCGACCGCCCGTTCGAGATACCCGCCCGGGTTGTCACGCAGATCGATAATGAGCCCCTTCATGCCCTGCTCTTTAAGCTGTTCGATCGCCCGATACAGCTCTTCGGTCGTATTTTCGGCAAAGGAAGTGATGCGAAGGTAGCCGATCTTGTCCTGGCCTTCGAGCATGAAATCCCACGATCCGTCCGAAGCACGCCGATCGCCCAAAACCGTGTCGACCTTAACCTTCGCTCGACAGAGTTTGACGTCCATCTCTTTCCGGGCTTGGTTATCCGAGCCTGGCCGCAGAATATGCAACGTGACCGACGTATTGACATCGCCACGCATCTTTTTCACCGCCTCGTCACGCGAGAGCCCCTTGGTCAGCTCCCCATCGATCGCGAGAATTCGATCGTTGGCAAGAATCCCCGCCTCCGCCGCCGGCGAGTTTTGGATCGGACTGAGCACGGTAAGCTGGCCGGTCTTCGGATCGGTACCGATCTCCATACCCAAACCACCGAACTCCTGGTTCAACTCCTGATTGAACGCCTCGGTCTGTGCGGGCGGAACGTACATCGAATAGTGATCGTTGAAATCCC
>JASFHG010000067.1:0-10636 GCA_050123355.1 Planctomycetia bacterium | reverse complement strand
CACCAAGGTGGGCGAGCTGCCGAGCCATAAAGGTCGATCGATCGAACTGACCACGTTTCGGGCGGACGCCACGGCGACGATCTCGCTCGGCTGGAAAAAATATCTTCCGAATTTGAGCTTCGGAACGTTGGCCGAGCTGAACAGTGCCGGAGTCACGGTGGAGCAGACGCTTGTGTTTACCGCGTCGGGAGAAGATCGCTTCGCGCTTCGTGCCACGGTCCAGCCGAATTGGATCATCGATTCGATCGAGTCGCAGCCGAGCGGAAGCATTGCCGATTGGCAAGTCGAACATGACAAAAAAACCTCGACCGACAAACTACGGATCCGTTTGGCGACCGCCCTGTCCAAACGACACGGTCCGTTACGACTCAAACTCTCCGCGCGGTGTCTCGAATCACCCCTCCGAAAGAAATTGGGACTCAAAGACCTCTCGCCGGTCGAATTTGACGAGGTCTCGTTGGATCCGGAAAACCGATTCGTTGCGATCTCGACGGTCGACCCCTATCAGGTAACCTATCAAGGAGAAACGTTTGTCAACCCGGTCGTTTTGGAGGAGGACCGGCAAAACCTGCTGTTTCCCCAAATCCTCACCGGCAAGCTCTTTCGTGACGACACGCAATCGGCACAACTGGAAATCTCGCTGAAAAGGCAAATACCGGCCTATGCCGCGACGATCGAAATGGTGGCGACCCTGACGGATCAAAAAATGGTCGAGGGCTATCGTTTTTGCTGTAAGCCGGAAGCGTCTCGCATCGACCAACTCTTCGTGCATTTTTCGAATAACGAAGGGAAGGGGGAGATCCACTTCCTCCCCAAACCGGTCAAGCCCTACTTTGCCCAAAAACCGTTCGACGCGATCACCAGTGAGGACCAGACCTATCAAACGCTTTCTCCCAAAAGCTTCACGGCCGAGAAGCAAACAAAAAAGAATTCGTCCCCGGGTGCAAACCCCAGCGGCGAGATGTGGAAAATTACACTCAAGGCACCGCAAAGCGAACCGTTCGAAATCCATGCGATTCGTGTCTCGAACTATAAAGATCTGAAAGATCATCGCCGAGCACCACGCAACGGCAAACCATCGAAGACAAAAGACGCCAAATCGGCCGACGGCCTGCCGCGGACGATCTGCCCCAGTTTGGCCGCGATGCGTGAGGCGGTTGAGCACCATGCGTCGCTGTCCATCGAGACGACCGACGCGATGTCGGTGTGGATCAGGAACTCTCGGCTTACCCCGGTGCCGATCACGTCGACCGACCCACGCCGGATCGAAAAACGTCGAGCCACTTTCCAATATGAATCGACCGATTCGATGAGCTCGTCGCGATTTTCCCCGATTTTTCTGACGGTCCACCGCCCGACTCGAAATCCGCTGCTCGTTTGGCAGTGCATCGCCCAGACGGCCTATGGAAACAACGGCACGGTGAAAACAACCGTCAATTACAAACTGGAAAATCAAGGTGCCTCTCGCTTGCGGCTGCTCATGCCCAAGACGGGGCCGACGTTGACAATCGTCGATGTCGCGCTCGATGGAGAGTATGTCGAATGGGTGCCGGAATATGCGTCGGAGAAGGCGGACACGGCCCCTCGGCTCGTCGCGATGAACCTCGACCTGCCCCGTACGAAACGGCTTCCCTCGGTGACGATCAATTATTCCTACGACAACAGCCCCCTGGGCATCTCGACCAGGCATCGGCTCGTGGCATTGAAACCGGACTGCGAAGTGATCTCGGTCGACTGGCGGCTTCTTCTCCCGCCCGGCTACGAATCGCCCGACTATATCGCGATGCAAGAAGTGCCGGCCGACACGGATCAAGACACCTCGGTCGAGGACGACTCGTCGGATATCTCGCCACGACAAACGTTCTGCTGGCGCACTTGTCTGTTCGGGCCGCTGGGACGACCGGAGGAAATGCTTCCGTTCAACCCGCTTTCGCCGGAATCCTGGGACTCGCTCTTTGACGATGTCGAATCGAAGGCACTCGGCTCGGAGTCCAAGTCGGGCAAGCCGGACAAGTCAACCTTCTTCGTGAAAGATTATCCCGACTGGAACACGTATCAGTTCCATGCCAGCACGTTTGACTATATTCCTTCCGTTCGGGCCGTCCATCGCAATTCGCTGGAAGTGTTCCGTTGGAGCACGTTTTTGGTCACGCTCGGCTTGGTCTTGTGGCCTCTTACCGCACGATGGGTCCGCCGCCTGCCGGTCGCGATCTTCGCCGCGTTGGCCGCGGTCCTTCTGCCGCCGTTGTCCGGATGCATCAGCTCCGGCATATTGATGGGCGTCCTCACCGGGCTGCTGGCCGTGTGGTTGTTGAATAGCGGGAACGGCCGCGCTGGTGCTCGACGGCACGATACGCCCCAGGGGCCCGACAGTATGTACGGTACCACGGCACGATACGCCCCGGCGACGACCGATGGCAGCGCCGTCACGCAAACGATGCTCTGCCCGCGCCCGATTGGCGAAAATGCCGAAGAAAACGAAGCTCCTGCACAAGACAAGAGTAACGGGACCAGCGTCGAGGTTGGCAAGACGATCGAGGAGAGTACGTCGGCATCCGAAACGACGCCCCCGAAATCTCCGTCCAAGCGGGCCGGCGGTTCGACGATCATCCGACACACAAACATGCTCTGGATGTTGTTGGTGCTGCTTGGCAGTCTCTTTATCTGGTCCGGGAGTGTGCGAGGGGATGAACTGAAGGACGAGTTGCCCGGCCCGGAATTTTTCCTCGAGAGGCCGGACGTCTCGCCGGTCGACTTCGACGGCACGAGTACTTCGACGTCGGAAAAGGCCGCCACTTCATCTGGCACCATCGCTCGACCCTGGGCCATCTTGATCCCCACGAACAAAAAATCTGCTTCAGAAAAAAAACCTCCGCAAGCGGCCGATCCGATGGTCTACCTGCCTGAGTCGTTTTTTCAGGCACTAGAGAAGCTGGCCCATCATCAATCGATCGAACGCGACCTTTGGCTGCTGAAGGCCCTTTCGCTACGCGCGATCCTCGACCGGTCCGAGGTGGACGAGGCGATCCGGCCGACTTTTGTCTTCCTCACGGCCGAAGTGTCCGGTTTCGCGGAGACGACAGAGGTCCAACTCCCGCTGAACCAAAAAGAAGTGCGGCTGGAAGAAAATGGGGCGCTGCTCGACGGGCAACCGATCGTTCCGCACTGGTCCGAAGACGGAACGTCCCTCTCGGTGTCTATCGCCGGGCGAGGGGATCACCAGATCGAGCTGAAGCTGGTACCGTTGCCCGCATCGCAAGCCACACGATGGAACGAAAAGAAAGAAATGGACGAGGCCGGCTTCCAAATTACGCTGCCTCGGTTCACCAGTGCCAAATTGGAGCTCGTGCATCCGGCAAATTTGTCGACGTTGGCGATCGACGGCGCACTTCAGACAAAGAAAAAAGACTCGCGGACGACCCAGACGGTCCTCTCGCCCGAGGGACATCTGACAGTCTGGTGGTCGGACAAGCCGATCTCCCAATCTCCGCAAGAGCTGCCTCGAATCGACGAGTTGCTGCTGATGGACGTGGCCTCCAACGCGGTGACCCTGCAAGCGACTTGGGATTTCAAGCCGTTCAACAGAAATAGTGCCCATGCCGGCAATCCACGACGGTTCCGCGACATGACCCTTGCGATCGATCCCCAGCTACGGCTCCTCGAGCTGACCAACGGCTTCACGTTACAGCCGATCTTCGAACACCCCGAGAAACGTCGACTCCGCTGGACCCAACCGACCGAGCCTCCGCACCAAATCCATGCGAAATTCACGTTGGAAAAATCTTGCGGGATGGGCCAGTTCCTCGCGCCCGCGCTCCATCTCGAGCCTAGTCGCATGGCACGACGTTGGGTGGCGGTCCGTGTGACACCGAACTTGGACTACAAACTCCATTTTCCGGAAGCGGACGCTTCACCTTCCAAGAAGATTCCGACCGTGACGCCGAAGAAGTTCATGACCGTCTGGCTGCAAAATCGAAAAGGGATCGCCTCGCCACAACCTGAGGTGGGTGCCACGGCAGAAGACGAACCGATGCCGAATTTTGTGATCGACGACCGTCGACGACAAGATTGGAGCTTTCGGACCGAGCCGAAATCGATCGAACCGAAAGTGATGCAGCAAACGATGCACATCAGCTTCAGCCAAACCTCCGCGTCGGTCTACTTCGAGGCCGAGTGGTCCTCGGGCAGTTGTGACACGCCGGAGCCGAGCCTGCGGGTGCCCGAAAACTTCAAAATTCAATCGGTCCATCTACTCGATGACGACATCCGTGAAAAAATCTCTTGGTCCCGTTCGGAAGAGGGCGTGATCCACCTGGCAACCGGGCTACTCCCGCCAAAACTCCGAACGATTCAAGTGGAAGGTACCTTCAAAGTCCCCGCCTCGGCTCGGGCGATCGACTTGCCGGTCCTCTCGATGGTCAGCGAGTTGGAGGTGCCGATCCATGTCGGAATTTATCGAAAACCGGACGCCAATGTAAAGATTACCGCAAAACAAGCCACGCATGTCTCGAAGCCGCCCCAACCGGTGGCCGAGGAACGCCAATTCGGTCGGCCGGTTCGCTGGCTGAAAGTGAAACCGCTCGATACGAAGGACACCAAGGTTCAGGTAACGCCAAACCGTCCGTTTGTCCGCGCGAGGCAAATCGTCACGGTCACCGACCCTTCGGAGACCGATCCCGATAAACCGCAGGAGATGGTCACGGTCTTTGAATTGACGCCGCGCCGTGGGCTGGTCGACGAGATCGCGATCTTTGTGCCCCAAAATGTCACCGGTCCATTCCGAACCAAGCCGGACATCCCCCTGGTTCGGCACTATAAAGACGAAAAAGGGACCACGCTCATCTTCCGGCCGGAGCGGGCAATTTCAAAACGGCAGAAGTTCGAAATTTCCAGCCCGATGGAAGGTGAAGAAACGCTTATCCCCGACGTCATGCTTTGCAGTGTGGACTCCCTGCAACGCTATATCATACTTCCCAACAGGACGAAGAAGGGAGAATATCGAAGCTGGCAAACACGGCTCTTGAACCGAGAAACCCGCCTCAAGAATCTGAGTAGTTTGATGAAACTCGATTCCAAGACGAGAGTCTATCGTATTATGGGCCGCCAGTGGGAAGCAACCGCTTTGACCAGAAAAATTGTCACCCCCTCGCCGACCGTGGTGCTGGCCGACATCCAGATCCGCTGGCATGAAGACAACGCCTATCTCGGCTCGGCGTCCTTCGGTCTGAAACCGCTCGGCAATAAAACGTGCCGCTTGCTGGTTCCCGAAATGCTGACGTTGCTCGATGTCCGAATCGCAGGCGTTCCCGTTTCGCCGATTCCTGTCGACCCTTCGAAATACAAGTCGATGCAAGCGATCGCAAATAACCTGCCGCCCGGTCTGTCGTGTCGCTTATACGAGATCCCGTTCACGTCGAAAACGGAACTGCAACCGATCGAGGTGCTTTACCGGCACTCACCTCATTCGGTTATAAAACCGCCGCACGGTGATGCGATTTCCAAACGGTTCTGGGCCCCGTTGCTCGACGCGACCATTGAAAAGACCCAATGGACGATCCAAGGTCCGAAAAACTTTGATGCGGTCGGCGACTTTGAAATTTTGGAGAAGGATACGGTCTTTTCGGCCATTTTGGAAAAAGAGTCGCAGGGCATCACCCCCTTGACCCCGTTCCTCACTCGATCCGCTTCTTTCGGTAAACTGATCCGTCGGACCTATAACGGCTTGGGCGAGAAGTGCGATATGGTTTGGCAATCGCGCGACCCACACCCGACCAGTGGCGTAACTTCTGCTTTCTTGGCTCTGCTATTGACCTTGATCGTCATCCTGATTCCTCCGATTCGCGACTTCTTACAAACGATTTTCTATCGACACTGGCACCTGTTCGGGATCGCGCTGGGGCTGTTCTGGTGGTCCTTCCTCAGCCCGAGCGTTTTAGGCTGGGTGATCATTCTGGGATTTCTTGTCGCCCTGTATCGAGTACGTCGTCAGCCGGAAGAAAGCGATTCGACCGTGATTCGGATCGGGTAAAACAAAAAAAGAAAACGAAAAGAGCTGATGCGCAGCATCAGCGTTCTAAAAAGTTTTTGAAAGGGGTTTGGGGAAAACTTTCTCCAGAAAGTTGTCCCCAGTGTGTGAAGGTAATTCTTAGAACGCGGCAAAGTGGTGCCAAAAACCAAAATAGAGCTTCGCTCAATTTCGGCTTGGCGTTAGGTAGGGTGCGTCTCGACGCACCTTTTTTAAAACCTTTTTCTCCGAAGGTGCGTCTCGACGCACCCTACATTATTTCAACCGTGCCAGAAAACGGTCGATCGTTTCGGCGAGGACGGTTCGTTCGTCGGCGTTGAACAGTTGGCCGGTCAGCCATAGGGCTATCATGACCACGACGAGGATGGCGGCCGCGATCAGCGGATGGAACGCAAACAGCAGCACCGGCGTGGCGAGCATCAGCAGGGTGACATAGTCGTTGCGGAACCCGAAGAGGAAATTGAAGAGAACAACCACGGCGAGAGCCACCACGTTGGCGATCGTCGTCGCAATGACGGCCCCTTCCAGGCCATAACGGGGCAACAGGATCAGGTTCAGCGTGACGTTGACGACCAGCCCGACGACCAGGGCCAGGCTGCCGAGCTTTGCCTTCTCGGCACAGAGCAGGTAACCGGTCACGACGCTGATCATGCCGGACCAGATGCAATAGGCAAGCGTCATCGGCAGAATCTGCAGTCCGTCGTTATACTTTCCGTCCAGGGCCCAATCGAAAATCAACGGCGAAGCGATCAGGACCGCGATACCACCGGCCGTGAGGAACGGGGTGAGCAGTTTCATGAACAGGTTCAAACGCATCTTCACCCGATCGTGACGGCCGAGTTCCCAGTCGTGACTCAAGTGAGGAAGTACCACGTTGGCCAGCATGATCGCGACCGAGACGATTAACGCGGGTATGATCCGGCTGCTGAAATAAACCCCGACCGTCTGCAAGGCCTCGGTTTGGTCAAATCGGTTCGAGTAGTGAATGATCATGTACCGATCGGCGACCGTGAAGAGGTTGCTCATCAGGCTCGTGATCGTGATCCACAAGACATAAGGGGCGATCTTCTGCCAAAACTCCGACTGGGTCGGCCGCGTCTCGCTCACTTCGAGGTCTTTCCACGACGGAGCCAAGCGGAGGAAAACGCCGATCGTTCCGATCAGGCAGGAAATGGCATAGGCGACGATGATCGAAACGGCGGTCGTCTGCCAGCCCAGGACCAACACGACGCAAAAAACGGCGAAGGTGAAGCTGTTCATGAACTGGAGCACACCCAAAATGCGGATCAGCCGCAGCGCGTTGAGCAACTCGATGAAATAATGCGTCGAGACGCTGATCACCAACGCGATCGCCAGCAGCCCGACAATATCTCCTTTATCCGGGACCCCGAAGATCTGGTTTGAAAACCAATCGCGGAACGTGAGGACAATCAACGCGGCGATCAGGGTCGATCCGATCGAAACCAGCCCGGTCCGCTTGATAAGCGTCTTGAGTTGTCCCCGCTGGCGATAATATTCGGTATAGCGACCAAAGCAGGCGGGGATCGCCAACACGGCCAGCGGCGCGGCGAGCATCAAAAAGCTGAAGGCCATGTCCCACTGGCCCACCTCTTCCGGCTCGAGCCATCGGCAGATCAAGATCGAGCGGACGAACCCGATCGCACGTTGCGCAACGGTCATCGCCAGCAGGATCGTCACGCTCGCGGCCAGCGTGTCGGTGCGCAGCTTCGGCGCGATGTGCGTCAGTTCGTGTTCAGGCTGCTTCGATTCGTCCACGGGGATTTCTGTTCTATTGTTATTTCTTATCGAGTCTCAGGCTTTCAATGTTATATCGTCAAGCCGGAATTGGGACGTTAATCCCTATTCCGGATCCGAAATAGGGCACGCTTCGCGGCCCAATTTCGGCTTGGGATAGAAAAACTGGTAACTTTATCAATCTGAGATTCAATAGCCATCGAGCACAAAAAAATCTTGTATTCGCGTTAGTGACCAACGGGAACGAATTCCCCAACGGTGCGTCAGCACCAACCAAAAAGTTTACCTTGCGTTTAGGGGGTGAAAATCGTCAAAAAGGGAAAAAAGGAACTCGCGGGCAAGCCGGCCGATGCCCGGCGTGGTACTTTCGCGAGGGCCGGCCACGTTGAGCGTCTCGATGCCATGCTCGCGAACCCAACCGTCGACGGACATGGAGCCCGATTCCTCGGACGAACCAGGCTCCGCACGCCACTGTGCCAGATCGACCGTCAGGCAGGGCTTGGCCCGGCGGCGGGCAAGCTGGAGCGTCAAAAGCGTACCCCCTGAGAGTGGTCCGATATGCAAAATGAGAGTTCCATCCGAGTCGATGACATTTTTTTCGGTTCGCTCGGCGTAATTTGGGGTGTCGGTCTCCTGCAATTGATAGATCGGCGCGAGCGGCCCATCTTCGGCCCGCCGCCCCCGCGGACACCAGCCTCCATGCGGTATTCCCAGGTGAATGGCCACATCGAGGGCCGCTCGATCGACGCCGGTCTGGCCACCTGAGACAATTTTTTCAATCATTATAATTATCCTGCTTCACTATATCCCTTAGAACTATCCGAAAACCCCGTTAGCCCGGCCGCCTGCGGCCGGAAATGCCTTGAAATCCCGTCGCAGGCGACGGGGCTAACATTTAACAAAATAGGTTTTCGGACAGACAGATAGGCTTTTATTTCAAGTGCCCTGGATTTTCTCAAAAAACCTTGCTATACTTTCATATATGTCTGAGGCGACCTTGGGCCGCGAAATCGTCATCGCGTCTCGATACGGAGCAGGCAACCCGGAGGGACTTCCATGTACGGGCGCTGGTTCAATATCGCGATCATTTTTCTTTGGATCGTCATGATGACGTGGCTGGTTAAGGAAAAGGTCTTGCCTACGCTCTTGGCAGGCTCTCCACCCGACCAACGGACTCTTCTCGAAACGGCGGCCGCCGATCAAAACGTCGGCTGGATCATCCGCTGGGGACAACGACCCATCGGCTGGGCCAAGAGCCATACCGAAAAGGCTAAGGACGACACGATCCGGATGACCACCGACGTCCACTTCGATCACCTTCCGATCGCCGGCATGATCCCCAAGTGGCTCAAAAAGCTGCCCGGGTTCGAAAAGTCCCAAGAAGAAATCTTAAACGATGGATCGCTGGAAACCAACACCACTAGCGAAATGATTTTCTCGACCGACGGCCAATTGCAAGAATTCCACTCCTCGGTCACGCTCGTCTCCTTGGATCAGACGATCGAGCTGTCCGGTAAGGTCAAAGGGAGTAAGGTAGCAGTCCGAATCTTGGCAGAAAACTTCAACTACACGACCGAGATTGCACTCAATCCGGACCTCCTGATGTCCAACATGCTCACGCCCCAAACCCACCTGCCCAACCTCCACCAAGGCCAAAACTGGATGGTCGGGGTTGTCAGCCCGTTCCGCTACCCTCTCGGGTCGATGGAGGTGATGTACGCGAAGGTGGTCCGCCATGATCCTTGCATCCACAATGGCAAGCAGATCAACGCCTGGCTGATCGAGTATCGCAAGGAACCCAACGTCGATCCGGGTGATTCCACCCCGCCTCACTGCAAAATTTGGGTCCATCCCAACGGCATGGTCCTCCGCCAAGAGCTGCACCTCTTCGACGCCACGCTGGTCTTCGAGCGCGAACCGGCCGACGAAGTCGTCGACCTCTACCACGGCTGCCGCTATTTCGTTATCAACGAGAGCGATCGGTAGGCGGCGTTACAATTTTGTTACGTTTTCTTCGGCTTTTTCGTAACTTGATGGTTTCCGAAAAAGCGATTTCTGATAAGATCCATTTATGCCATTGCTTGCAAAAACCATGGATGTGATCCCAAACGATTGTAGATGGAGGGCTATTATGAAGTCTCGTTTTATGGCAATATGGTTCGGCAGCATACTTTGTCTTGGTATCTGGGGTATTTTTCCCGCAATGTGTCAAGCTGAGAGCCCCAAAGATACTTGGGGTGCTGCCAAACATGCACTAACCAAAAAACTTTTCGAAGAGAACATCGACATCACCGAGCTTGCCAAAACATGGCTCGATCGCAAGCCCGAAAACCGCGAAGAGGCTCTTTTCAAAGTCGCACTGATGTTACGATGCGGTATGAGCCGAGAGATGATCGACGCCCTGCATGAGCTGAAGGAGGTTGCCCCCAACCTACCGGGCAAGGAAGCGGAATATATTTACGATACGGCCCGCCGACACGACATGCCCTGGGAGGTCTTGAAAACCACGGCGGAGTTGTTTGGTGACAAAGAAGGAATGCGTCCCCGAATCGTGGACGACATTCGCGGATCGGGTTGGACCGCCGAGCAGATCGATACTTGGTTCGCCGAAAGACCCAAGCGTCCGGACCTGTTTTGGACAAAGAAACGCTACATTTTCCTTGAGGAAAACGGGACCGCCGATCCCTATCTGAAAAAACTCGCGGCCGACGCCCAACGCAAGTCAGAGGACATCGAAGGGATTTGCACCCTTTTGGAAATTTTGGCCGCTTGCCCATACAATTACAAGGACATAAGACATAAGGCGAAATGGGCCCATTTCGCCTGGCTCCCGAAAGAAGTCAAACCGAAGCGGGC
>JASFHG010000066.1:0-10652 GCA_050123355.1 Planctomycetia bacterium | reverse complement strand
GCCGGGCTATACGGCTACCAACGAAAGTGTCGGTGTCACGGTCCAGATGGGCCTCGAAACGAGCGACACCAATCTCGGTGAAGCCGATCTGTTGGCTCCGACCGGGATCGATCTGGTCGCCCTGAGCGACACCGGTTCGTACGACGACGATAATTTGACGAACCTGAACAACGCCGATAGCAGTGCCACGCTCCAGTTCCTCGTCAGCGGCGTGACGGCTGGGGCCGAGGTCCACATTTACTGCGACGGAGTCGAGATCGGCACGGGCACTGCTTCGGACAGTACCGTCACCATCACGACCGACGGCCAAACCACGATCACCGATGGCCAGCATGCCTTCACGGCCACCCAGGAAATCAGTGGTGTCCAGAGCGACGCGTCCGATTCGTTGACGCTTACGATCGACACCAACCCCCCTGCCCCGGTTCAAACCACGGCTCCCGATATCGCACAAATTCTCACCGAGTACGTCTTCGACGCCGACAGTCCCGACGAGGGCAACGACGGGATCTTCTACTTGCTCGATGGCGCTCCCGACGGCATGACCATCGACGCCGCGACGGGCGAGATCTCGTGGACGCCGACCGCCGAGCAGGATGAGCCGCAGACGTTCGACATCATCGTTTACGATGCGGCCGGGAACCAGTCGATCCAGACCGTCGACATGACCGTCCTGGGCGTCATCCCCGCGTATCCCGATGCGTATATCGTTGACGAAGACACATCCCTTACGGTCGGAGTGAACGCCGGTTTGCTGGTCAACGATGATCCGGACAACAATTTCGGCACGCTCGAAGCCTCTTTGGTCGCCGGCCCGGCCCACGGAACGGTAAGCGTCAACGCGGATGGCTCCTTCACATACACGCCCGACGCCGACTTCTTCGGGACCGACAGCTTTACCTACGAAGCGACCGATAATACGGATACGTCCAACACCGTCAAGGTAACGATCGAGGTTGCCGGCGTGCAGGACGCTCCGGTCGCCACGGCGGACTCGTACACACTCAACGAGGATACCACGTTGACCGTCAACGCGGCGGCCGGCGTCTTGGCCAACGACACGGACGCCGACGGCGACGAACTGACGGCCATCCTCTACACGCAGCCTTCCCATGGCTCGATATCGTTCGACAATGACGGGTCGTTTGTGTACACGCCCGACGCCAATTATTACGGTACCGATTCGTTCACGTATGTTCTCACCGACGTCACCGACAGCACCGAGCCGATTACCGTCGAGCTCATAGTGAACGGGGTGGATGATGCCCCGACCGGCGAGGACGATACGTATACGATGGACGAAGACGACGACCTTTCCGTCGATGCGGCCGAAGGTGTCCTGGAGAACGACTCCGATCCGGACAGCGATACCCTGACCGTCACGCTGGCCGACTCGCCGACACACGGTACGGTTTCGCTCGACTCGGACGGCTCCTTCACCTATTCCCCCGACGCCGATTTTGCCGGCACCGATACGTTTACCTACACGATTTACGACGGTACCACGGTCTCCGAAGAAGTGACCGTCACGATCACGGTTACCGCGGTCAACGACGCACCGGTCGCCGAAAATGACGAATTCGATGTGGAGAACGACGGTACCGCACACGAGTTGGACGTGCTGGACAACGACGACGATCCTGACGAGTCCGATTCCTTCGCTATCGTGTCGGTCACGCAAGGCAACCACAACGGCGTCATCTCGATCATCAATGGCGACGAGATCCTCTACATGCCGGCAAGCGGTTTTACCGGGACCGAGACCTTTACCTACACGATCCAAGATGAAGACGGAAACGAAGCGACCGGCACGGTCACCATGACGGTTGCCGAAGACAGCACCGGCGGCACCGACACGGGCAACGGCAGTCTTTCCGGCTACGTTTATGTCGATGTCGATAACGACGGCCAGTTCGATAGCGGCGAGCTGGGCCTGCCCGGCGTCCTGGTCACGCTGACCGGTACGAGCGACGCCGGCAACGCGATCACCGAGAAACGGCTGACCGATAGCGATGGGCACTATTCGTTCGACGATTTGCCGGCCGGAACGTATAAGTTGACCGAGAGCCGGCCCGAAATCATGATCGACGGCAAGGATTCCACGACCGTGACGGATGCCACCCTCGGGAACGACACCATTTCGAATATCGACCTCGACGACGATGAAACGTTCGCAAACAACAACTTCGGCGAGCGGCGTATCCAGACGGGCTACGTCACCGTTCGCATGTATTTCGCGTCCACGTCCCTGCCGGAATATCTCCGCACTCTGGTCGGTTATGGCGAGGAGTGTACCGGGAACAGCGACCTGGCCGATGCCATCCTCGACGGCGTCACTATCTATGAGACCAATTCCGGTGGCAGCTCGAATACCAATACTGCTCCGGAAGGCGAAAACGACAGCTACACCGTCACCGAGGATGAAACCCTCTCGGTCAACGCGGCCAGCGGTGTTCTCGACAACGACGACGATGACGACGATGACGCACTAGTCGCCTCGCTGATCAGCGGTACGACGAACGGTACGCTTACCCTCGACAGCGACGGTTCCTTTGAATACACTCCTGACGCGGATTTCCACGGCACCGACACATTTACCTATGTCGTCTATGACGGGACCACGATCTCCGGCACGGCGACCGTCACGATCACGGTCACGGCGGTCAACGATGCCCCGGTGACCACGGCCGATGCCTATTCGGTCGACGAGAATAACACGCTGGCGATCAACGCCGCGGACGGTGTTCTCGACAACGATACCGACGCCGACAACAGCAGTCTTTCGGCCACGCTCGTTACCGGCCCGACCAACGGTACGCTAAACCTCGACTCCGACGGATCGTTTGTGTATACCCCCGACGTGAATTTCGTCGGCACCGATTCGTTCACCTATTATGCCACCGATGGCTCGCTCAATGGCAGTACGGTGACCGTGATCATCACCGTCAACGAGGGCGAGGACGTACCGGTCGCCGCCGCAGACGCCTATACGGTCGACGAAGACACGACCTTGACCATCGATGCCGCCACGGGCGTCCTGGCAAACGACACCGATGCCGACGGCGATACGCTGAAGGCCGTACTCGATACCGGCCCGAGTCACGGCACCTTGACTCTCAACGCGGATGGTTCGTTCGAGTATACCCCCGACGAGAATTTCCACGGCACCGACACGTTCACCTACCATGCCAACGACGACCTGTTCGATTCCTCGCTGACGACCGTCACGATCACGGTCGATTCGATCAACGATGCTCCGGAGGCCGTTGCCGATGGGTATTCGGTGGATGAGGATGGTGAGTTGGCCCTAAGCACGGAAGGCCTGTTGGCTAACGACACCGACATCGACGGCGATGACTTGGACGTCGTGCTCGCCGGCGATCCGGAGAATGGAACTATTACGTGGACCGATCAAGAAAACGGTCTGTTCAAGTACACGCCGAACCCCGATTTCCACGGCACCGACAGCTTTACGTACTATGTGACTGACGGCAATCTCAACTCGGACCCGATTACGGTGACGATCACGGTCAATTCGGTCAACGATCTGCCCGTGGCTACGGACGACGAGGTGACGCTGAACGTGAACGAGATCGAGGCGACAGACATCAACGTACTGGGCAACGATACCGACCAGGACACCGAAGACACGCTTACGATCGACACGTTCGACGCGACCAGCGAGGAGGGGGCGACCATCACGTTGAACTCCGACGGCACGCTCCACTACGATCCGACCACCTCGACGACGATTACTGAGGGGACCGTGACCTCCGATACCTTTACCTACACGATCACCGATGGCCATACCGGCGTTGCGGTGACCGCCACCGTGACGATCATTTTTGACGATATAGCCTAAGCGTCTATGCGAAAACCTAAATGTTAGTACCGTCGCCTGCGACGGGATTTTCCCTCAAAAACCGGCCGCAGGCGGCCGGGCTAACAAGAAGTTCCGGGATAGGCTTTAGAAAGCATACTCCAACCCAACATGGAGGCCCTGTGTCCAGAAATCGGTCGTGTTCATGAGAACTTCGGGGTGCGTGGCTACTTGAGGGCTGGGCGGGATCTGCCGCGGGTCGACGTCGAGATCGATTTGGTCGCCGGCCCGCATGACGTCGCTCCAATAGACGAACGTGTACCCGAAGGTCGCCACCATTCCATTGCGAAACCGGCGTTTCAACGAGAGGCCGAGCTCGGTAACCGTGGCGAGACTGTCGCTGCTATGCGTGCCCGAGTTCGAATCCAGGGCGAGCAGCCCCTGATCCGCAACGGACGTTTGTTGACCATTGATAAGTACGGTAGAACGACTGTTTCCGATCGCCATCTTGCCCAGCACTTCGAGCGTCCAGTCATGCGACATGGGCCGCCGCCAGTGGACCCCGATTTCCGCACCGTGGAAGTTGTTCTTCGTGTTGAATTGATCGGAGAGATTAATCGTCGCCGCCAGGGCGTCCGTCACCGATTGGCTGATCAGCAAATCGTCCTTCAGTTGAAGCCATCGCCAACCCACCAGAAGATCGATCTGAGAGCGAGGCTGTCGCCGGACGACCCTGCGGTACAATAATTCCGTCCCTTGAAATTTGGTCTCCGCATCGATACTGATCGAACCGCTGTAAAGAGGGTTGGGATAGTTGATCAGGTTGGCGTCTGCGGATCCCGTTTCGATATTGAAGAAAGGACGACCCAAAATGGTGTAATCGCTGCTCGAAGCACCGTAGGACGTTCTCTCCGGCGCGAGATAGGTGTACGTAAAGTCCCATCCGTGCTGATGGCCGGGGTCGGTCCACATACCTAACGTGAATCGGCCGCCCGATTTGGCGTCTTTATTGACCGACTCGTCGCCAAACAAAACGGTCGTGCCGGAATTGGCGAGCGTGGGCGTGGTCGTCGGGTTGGTCGTCACCAAAGCCGGCAACCTCATGCCTTGCTTCCACCAACCAAGATACTCGACACGTGCCCAGTAGTGACGCGGTCGGCAACGCATTACCGGATCACAGGTCGGGTAACAATCGCCCTCTTCACCGCAGTAGTCCATCGCCATGGGCTCGGCCTCGACAGGCCCGCTATCCTCGACGGTCGCCATAGGTTGCATAACTTGCTCGTCAGGCATGTACCCGGTACTACGTCTGTAGCCGGAGTAGCTGTTCCTTTGAGCCTGAGCTTGTACGGAACAAGCAACGACGGCCAAGGCAGCAACGAGAAGGGTGAAGATAGCAGTACGATTGAGCATGGTTCATTCTTTCCTGTATTGCCAATAACCCCTATTTTGCCCATCGGGGTCTGAGTGAGGTCAGTTTTGAATTTCTTCGGCTCGCGCCGTTATAATCTTTAAAGTTTATGTGATCAGAATTCTTTATTTAATCTTCGTGTTCTATGTATTTTGTTATATTGTTGGCTTTGTCGTTTCGACACATTAATAAGTTCCTCGGAACTTAGACGGCAAGACGCTTTTTTCCGAGAACCTGTTGCAAAAGGCAGTACTCTAGGTAAAATTTGGAGAATAGGGCGACTTTCAGCAGGCCCGATCGCGATCGGGCAGGAAGAGCGGTTAGACATATTTCCCCAAAGCCGGATCCCGATCCGGCCTACGGGACCTCAGAACAAGGTTAGATACTAAAATGAAACGATCCAAACTTTTGCTGGCCTCTTTTTTGGTTTTGATGATGCTCGGATGCGGCACGGAGACGTCGCCCAGTGATCCCGAGCCGGTTTCGCACGTGGGCTCGGAGGAGGAGGTAAAACTTGTGCAGGAGGACGTGCGCAAGATGAGTCAGGCCGTTTATGACGCCGACATTCCTACCATCCTCGATTACACACACCCGACGATCATCGAAAAGATGGGCGGAAGGTCGCAAGTAGAATCGGCGCTCAAGGGTATGTTGTCGCAGGTCCAGTCCATTGGCATGAAGCTCGAATCCATGACCTTTCCGGCCGCTCCGGACTTCTTGGAAACCGAGGAGCGTCGCTTCGTGATCGTGCCCACCAAAAGCATCGTGTCCGCCAACGGGCAACAACTCGAAAGCCTGAATTACCAATTCGGCATCCAGGAAAAGGGCACGACCGCCTGGAAGTACATCGAAGGCTCCCGCATCAACCAACAAAACGTCCGCTCCCTCTTCCCCGACTTCCCCCCCAATTACCAATTCCCGGAAATCTATCGCAAGAAACTGTGATGTAGGCCCGATCGTGATCGGGCTAAGGACAAGGAGAATGTTATGCCTTTTGAGCTCAAAGCAAACGATATATTAGACCTTCTTGAATATATAGCGGAGAAGTTGGAAGATAACGCTTGTGATGAATCGCTTCGCTTCACGTTGGAATGGGCATCCAAGCGAGAGGTGAACCAGGAGGATTTGGTTGATCTGCTCCAAGAGAACGGGAGTTTTTGCGATTGTGAAGTCGTTCTGAATATTTCTCCTGATGATGATTTATCGTTAATCGAAGAAGAGGCCGTTCTTGACAGCAGGGATCCATGGAAGCTCCCGCCGGACTTTGAAGTCGATAACCCGGCTAAGGAATTTACGAAAGTCATCGTCTCGGACCCCGAGGGACTCTCGAACTGCCATACTACTTCGGGAGAAATCTTGGTTCCTCCGCCCTATGGGACCAAACCCAAAAAACGCATGAGAAAACTTATGCATTTTTTTGTCGGTCTTGAGTCAGGGTTGCCGAGTGAGCTAGGTTTCGTCAGATTGACGGAGCCGACCACCTCTGCTGCCTTTGCGAAACGTGTAAGAAACACTTCCCACCCTGAGTTCGCTTCCTTTGGTCCTAAAGAGGCACATTTTTATCTCTCCAAGATCGAGAATATGAAAGAATTTACTCCCATGGCAACTCATTTCATAGACGTAAAAATGATTGCTAGTAAACCATGTACGCAACTGCGAATGCATAAAGTGTTGCTAAGGAAAAGGAAATAGTCAAGTTAGTTTAGTCGAGCAGGCCCGATCGCGATCGGGCAGAAGGAATGGTTAGACATATTTCCCCAAAGCTACGGGACTGGGATATTTACAAAAAGCAAATGACTAAAGATATTATTCAATTGTGGGACACCATTCAAACAACGCTCAATGAAATGGATGAGGAAGCTTCTGCGGAGGAGCGACCATATGGATTGCGTTGTTATGGAACCTACTGCCGAAAGCTATTTCCTGGATCATTTTTGGAACATCGATGCGAGGAGCCAATAACCGAGGGACTTGCCAGAAAATTATGTGGAAAGATGGTAAACGGAAAGACTATATATGCTCTTTCTGAGCGACAGTATCCAAATAAAAAACGGAGTGATGTCGTAATCTGGCTTGATGGTGATTGTTTTCTTTGGATTGAATGTAAGGTAGCATATAAAGAACATCTTAATGGCAGTGATGATGATACCTATGACTTCATTGGCGAAAGACCTTACAAGCCAGGATCGTGGAAGGCAACGATTGGTGGCGTTCCTGAAGCTCTTGAAAAGCTAAACTTACTGGCTGAACCTCCAAAGCGATGTACACGCTACATTGGTTTTCTGTTATTGGCTTTTGATCGAAAAGAACAACAGATAACAATAGATGAGCTTTATCATTTGTTACCAGATGAACTTATGACACAGTGGACTCCCGCTCATGGTATGAATAATCTTGAGGGGATTATTCAGCCAGAATGTTTTTTGCCACGGGCTGATAAAGGTTTTCAAAAGCGTTTTTGGTTTTGGTATCGTAAGATTGGTGATTCTTAAAAAGCTGTTAGATAAAGATGGAAGCCAAGTAGGCCTGATCGTGATCGGGCAGGAAGAGCGGTTAGACATATTTTCCCAAAGCCGGATCCCGATCCGGCCTACTTTTACGGTCGCAGCTTTTGGCTCCATGTGCGGGCGACTTGGGTTAGGTCGGGTTCGGCGTGGTGGTCGTCGGGGGTGGTCGAGCCGTTGCTTTTGGAGGCGACGAAGTAGTATTCCTCGATGTGGTTGATTGCTTGCGACAGTTCCTCGCGATGGGTGTCGGAGAGGTTGTCGTGGTGCTGCTCGACGGTTCGCAGCATCGAGAGGACGCTGAACGGCGTGATTTCCTTCGGCATCATCGAGTCGACCGGCTGCTGTTGGCGGAGGGTTGAGCGAATGAGCACGATCATAATGAGGATGCCGGTCAGCAGCATGAGGCCGCCGACTCCCCCGATCATCCAGTAGATTGCCCGATTGGGCGTGCCGTATTGGCTTGCCAGCGTGACCACTTTATCGGCCGCGACCAAGTCGGCATCGTTGTAGCGTTGCATCAGCGACTTGGTGTTCGGCAGCTTCGTCTCGGCGAAGGCGAACTTTTTGGGGCGCTCGGTGAGATGGTCCTTGGCCTTGAGCGTCACGAGCCAAGATCGTTCCGAGACGATACAATTTTTAGCCGAATCTTCGGCGAACTTCGAGACGGCCAGGCCTTGGTCTTCCGCGCCGACGACCTCGAAATCCTTGGGTGTGATGTCCACGATCGCATCGAGCGAGGGGATCAGCCCGTGGCCGGTTGCCTTGACCTCCAGGATCAGTTTCCCTTCGTCCGCCTGACGTTCGTCGAGGATTTGGGTCACTTCCAAATTTTCGATCGGCCGTTGCGGCACGTCTTTCTTGGCGACTTCGATCGGCAAGGGTGCCGACTCGACCGGCAGCACGACGTAGCCGGAGGTATCGAGGAAGTCGAAGTCCAGCCGCAGGGGTTGGATCTTGTCGATCTGCTTACCACGCGGTTTCAAAAGGATATAGGCATACGGGGTCATCCGCCAGCCATATTTCTTGGTCGCTCGCGAGTGGACGTTCTCGCCCTGGAACGTGACCGAGAGGATCTCGAAGTGTTCGCTGAGCGCCTGATTGACGACGTCCTGGAACCGTTCGCGATAGTCGGTGTCGGGCCGTCCGTAGTTATAGTAGAAGTAGTTCGAGCTGTTCTGGTTTTGCAGATACCGCGCGAAGCCGCCCGATTCCCGCTCGATTTCCTTCGTGTGCAGGATGTTGACGAAGACGCCGAATGGTTGGCCCTCGGCGACCTTGTCGCTGCCGTCCACTTTCGTTTCGAGCTTGAGTTCGGTGACGAGGTCTTTGTAGTAGTTGTAGACCTTGCGAGCTTCGCGGGCGTGCTTGTGATCGCCGACCACCTCGAACGCCCCACGCAGATAGCGGAACTTGACGGCCGGCTTGACCGCGCTCATGCGGGTGAAGATGTTGTTGGCGAACATCTCCATGTGTTTTTCGGCCGCCTCGCCCGGCATGTCGAGGATCGCCTGGCGGATCAGCTTCGGCTGTTTCAGGTCGGGGGACGTATCTTCGTTGATCCTGCCCAGGTCGCATTCACCCAGCGAGGCATAGAACCAATAGTCGAAGACGTCGGTGCCGGTTTTCTCCTGGCTCAGCTCGGGTACTTCCTTGGCGTAGAGACGGGCCGCTTTCGCGAAGTCGGCCATTGCCTTTTGCCGACGTTCGGAGAACTTGGGATCTTTTTGGAGCAGGCTGCGATAGTTGTTTTCGTCATGCTCCATCATCGCCTTGGCCAGGACCAGTCGCCACTGGTCGGGCTGTTTTTCCAGGGCCTTGTCCAAAAGCGCGTTGGCCATCAAGTAACCTTTCAGTACCTCGATCTGAATGTCCTTCTGCTTGCGGTTGGTCTTGTTCTTCTTTTGCAAGTCGGGCTTTCGCCATTGGCCGACCAGGGCGGTCCGCATCTGTTTCATCAGCTCGGCGATGGTTTTCGGACTGATTTTTTCGATCGGGCCGAAGATCTTTTCGAGCGCCTCGACGCGATAGATTTCGGCGTCGCTGTGGCACGTCGTAAACGCGGTTGCCAGGAGCCGCTCGTCCAGTTTTTCCAGCGGCAAGGCGTTCAGCCGCTTGACCCAGCCGGCCAACTCGACCAGATTTCGCTCTTGCTTCGAGCGGGTCAGCGGGATCCCCTCCGCTTTTTCCTCGAAGCCGTACATGAACATGTAGTGGCTCGTTCGGTTGCGCGAGGCGTTGGGGTTGTGGTTGTTGGTCCAGACGCGGAGAAACTCTTCGGCCAGACTCGAGGCCTGATCGGGGTGCGTCTTCGCGAGCTCTTCGATGTAGGGGAAGGCCGCGTTCTCTTCGTTCACTTTCAGAAGCAGTTGTGCATAGAGCATCGCCAGCCGCGGTTTCAGGTTGGGGAGCAGGTCCAGCCAGGCGTCGGTGGGCTTGACCTCCAGCAGCTCGCCCGACTGGATCGGTTGCGGTTGATCGTTATTGCGATTGTGCCCGTAGTAGTCGCTGTTGAAATAGAAGATGTTTCCGTACGCATCCCGTTGCATGGTCGGCCCGTAGCTCGTCGAGGTGTCGTACTCGTGCGAGATGGTCGCTTCGGTCAGCCAGTTTGTCGCCAGAACCGTCAAGGCCGGTCGCCATTGGTCGACTTTTTCCGGTGCCGCCGAGATCAGGGCGTCGACGGCCGTCATCTGCAGTTGGATCAGCTTCAGCCGCAGTTCCGGGCTGTGGCGGTGGTTTTGGAACGATTGCGAGTCTTGGCTTCCGATGGTCGCCAGAATTTCCATGCCGCGCTGCGGTTGGGTGGTGAAGCTTTCTTCGAGCCACTTACGACCGATTTTCTCGTCGAGTCGCGGTGCCAGCTCGACGGCCCGAGTCAGGGCTTCCTTCTTTTGTTCCAGCTCGATCTTGTCCT
>JASFHG010000065.1:0-10837 GCA_050123355.1 Planctomycetia bacterium | reverse complement strand
CCAGCTACCACACCGGCCAATAATCGCATAGAAGCAATAAGTGGTTGACCATTATGGGAGCAAATATCGGGAGTCATGTTCGGTGTTTCGAATACGGGAAGACATTCGGCTGATACACAAATTGCGCGGTCTGGCGTATCACCACGCTTCCAATCTGCAGCGCAACCATGCCCGACGGCAAAGGTGAGCTTTTCCCGGTACAGCAATTCTTGGGATCGCTCTTCGCTATCGAGTGGTTCTGCTGTGGGATACGGTAGGATAACCCCTCCTGAATCCGCTGATTCAACCTGCACATCAATACGACACTGGAACAAAGCATTGAGATCCAGACGCAAATCGGGGGCCTGCTGGCGGTTGACTAAACATACAGTGATTAGAAATTCATCCGGATGAGTACCGTGGGGTCTGGCAAAAATCTCAAGCCGCACATCGAGGTTGTCTATATTCTCACTCACTGATTCACTCGCCCTGGCGTACTCCGCTATTCCTGTTGGAAAATCGGCACGCTCGAACCGGCTGGACAATCGCACAGGAGATCGGAGCCACCATTCTCGTTCCCGACCGACGAGCACAACCGGTTTGATAGCGTAACGGCCTCCTGTGGCAGTTACCGATAATTTGGCACCTTCCGGAAGGCAGACTAAAAGGCTCACCGCCATGCTGCTTGGCTTGTATGCATTGGCTGATGATAAATCAAAATCATCGTTATCCGCATCAGGCAAACTGCGATCCGATCGGGCTGCGATTACCTCACAGTCGCGGGCAGCAAGCTCTGTGAGTGGCTCTAGCTCGGTGGTTTCAGTGATAAGCTCTCCCTCTTCTTCAAGGGGTAGCAATTGAGTTTCGAGTTCTTCGGAAGTGCTGGTTTCATCAAAAGTTCTGGGCATTGGGTACAGAACTCCCACACCGTAACGTTTTGTTGGTGAGTCCCTCTGGAGGATTTCTTCGCCATTTCCACGTTGTCGATAGGGGCGGTATGCGGATTTCTTGTCATCGAATTGGATGGTTTGTGTACAGTCAATCTCTTCTCCTTGAGGGCATGGACCGACCAGTTCCTCGCGGAGTGCCTGTATAACCGCGTCACGATTCGTAATATGATCAGCCATAGCTAACTCCCATTTCCTTATTGTGTATTTCCAACGATAGCCGTGATAATATCTGGCTTAGCCGTCTCATGCACGATGACATATAATCTTTCCAATGCTCTTGTTGTTGCAACGTAGAAGAGCGACGAAAACAAATCTCCAGACAGGTTCTCAATGTCAGTAACAACAATTGCTGGAGCATCAAGGCCTTTGAAACTTTGGATAGTTGTATATCTAATTTGGTCTGCCGAAGCTTTCTCGAAGCTTGCAATTCGCTCAGCCCAGCTCTTTTCGCTGATTCCTGCTGCAGCGCAGTGTAGCCCCGTTTTGGGAGAGAGAATCACAATATCGTCACCCGAAAATGACTCTTTATTCAAACGTTCCAATATTCTTATGAGTTCCTTTTGTTGTTGTGAAGGGGTTGCATAGTAACTGATAGTAGGCTCAATTCGATCGTCTGGACGGAGAACTCGCAAGTAATCTGGTTCGAGCTTTCCAAGTAGATGTGATAATGCAGCAACTCGCGGTGAATTTCGGCAGTTGACACGTAACGAACATCTGGCAAATGTACCAAACCTTTCTCGTAGAAGCTCCTCCAGTTGGTCTTGATTCTGCCCGTAGAGCATCTGGCGTTCAAAGTCTCCAAACATTAGCCAACGCCCTGCTGCTAATCCCCCCTTCAAAACTAGATCCAATACATCAAGGTATGGTGGAACAAGCACATCTTGAACTTCATCGACAACAATCATGTCATACTTGCCAATATCTGTATGATCAGTCAGTAACCGTGTAGCTGCAGCGTCAGGTAATTGAGTTTTCCAAAATGCGTCACCTGTATTCGTGGGGGGACTAATTCTGGCAATATTTACCATATACTGGTGGAGAGTGCCTGCGGTAAATGAAGAATCCATTATGGCAGATTGTTCTTTTAACCATCGGCCAAGCAATCGATTAAAACAGATCATCAGAACGGATTTTCCTGCATTTGCCGCGCGGCGAGATGCTTCCAAGGCCAATACAGTTTTTCCTGTTCCGGCAGGCCCTGTAAATAAAACACGGTCGTTTTCGGACATTGCGTCGAGAGCAGCAAATTGTTCCTCCGTGTATCGCATGATTTCCTTCTGCTGACGTGTCCTTCTGTCTTCAGCCTTTTCGTTAAACTCGAATGAAGGTCTTAGAATACGAGCGACTTGCGCCGATTGTTGAATATTTGGCAAACGGTCTGATTCGCGAAACCAGCTAACCGATGGTTGAGAATTCAAGTGGGAACGGGCATTGCGCAGGACAGCAGTTACGAGTGACGTAAATGGTTGCCGCCGGAATTGCTGGGAGTCGATAACTTGCCAAGTATGCCATTCGTTTGACTCGGTGTTGAAATCAATGAATGGGAAAACGACTGCTGACCAAAAAGGCACATGAGATAGCCCGGGCTCTGCCTGAAAAACTTGCTGTCGCATACTGTGCATTGCCTCAGAGGCTTGTCTAAATGGCCCCCGAGCATCCCCTCGTGTTTCGTGACCATAGAACCACATGCCATCACGTCTCTGGAGTGAATGGCAGGCTTTAACCTCAAGGCAAAGAACGCCCAGGTATGGAACGATAATAACAAAATCCGCCTCGCCTGACACCTGCCTGAGGTGATGAGCTATGTCCAGTGAATGGAGAACAATCCATTCACTGGCTGCAGGCTCATTCTTCAGCCGCCAGAAAATCTCTTTCTCTCCCGAGCTCTGGCACGAAGAAGAGATTGACGGTGGTATCATCCGAGCCACGGTTAGTCCTCCTCTTCCCGAAGTCGTCCAATCAAGATAGCTGGCACTTCAAGTTCTTCACCCAGAATCTCAGTTACCTGATATGCAGACAGTGTTCCACCGTGCTGATCACCGAGATCAAAATCCATTTCGCCGTCACGTTCGAGCGTATCTAACGACGAAGTTGCAATTTTCTGCAGAAGCATTTTTGTAATATGACGCCCTGCTCGTCTATGAGCGCGGTCGATATCACCCATTGCTTTCCAGAGCTCTTCTTCCTTCTCTGCTATGCCTGCAAAGCGGAGTATGGCTGAAAAATGCTTCCTTTTTCGTGGGTGAATACATTTTGATCCCATCCAGTAGTGGATATTTACTGCTCTAACCTGGATCGAGTCAAACGTTTGAAGATATTTAGCAATCTGACGTGATAATTTCCTGCGAGGCAACACTCCAAATTGTCCGCGAGCACGCTCCAGCAGTTTATCTTTCCATTCTACTTGTTGGGACCGCCTCATTTTTGCCTGTGCTCCAAGAATACGATCAGCAAGTGTGGCAATAAAATCACTTTCACCGGCAGTACGCAAAAGCAAGTACATACCAGGCTCAATTTTTTCTGTAGGGATGTGTCTTACCATTGAGTCGCCTAGTTCCGATGTGTCAATGACTAGTGACGATACTCCATCTTCAGCAGAAACATATACAGCTCGGCCACCAGATAACAAACAAAGCCTAGCCGGAAGCGTTTCCTCACCATCAGTTGTTCCATTGCCTGTGCTTTGGAAACTGCCATGCGTGAATGGAGGCAGAGGTGGTAGGATATCCTCGGTTTGGATATTTCCCAATTCAATGCCTTCAGGTTCTTTTGAATTACTGATTCTTGGTAGTGATCCTATACGGTGATTCCCGTTATGCGAATTGTTCTCGCCTATACTGTGCAAAAGAACTGGCCCAGGCTTCCAAGTGTCCTTAATCCAACGATACGAAATAATGTGAACGGAAGTTGCTCTTGGAGCTGCAAAAACATGTTCGGGAAACCATGCACAGCGTCCAATTACAGCGAGTGTGTTGCAGCGACGAGCCCCTCGCAGTTGTGTTGCGCTTACTAATTGTACATTGCACAGTGCAGCGTTGTTTGCAAACAACTCAACCACAGACCGGTTCCATTGAAGATTGCACATTGTCAGAGACATTCCCGCATCCAGTTTTGCTATTGACTCCAGTACAGGCAGAAATGGAGAAGTTGTTTCAGCCAGTATCGGTTCGAGTGAGCGTCGAAGAGAATCAAGTGGTTCGTGTGCATCAGGGTAGAGTTGCCGACAAAGGCGTACTTGCCGCGTGAATTTTTCCCAGTCTAACTTCAATTTATCAGCAATTGCTACAAATGGCATAGGCACCGAGCAAAGTGCAAATGTTATTTGACGAAGTGATCTTATAGTAAGTCGCCAAAAATCGTCTTCCACATCAGTTCCAACGGATTGAAGTAACATCCGGAGGGAGCAGGAAACGTCAGCTAAAGCTGGATGGTCAATCCAGTGACGTGTAATTTCGCATTCTGATGCATCACAATAGACCTCGGTTGTGTTTTTAATGGAAAGGCAAATCATTGTTTTCTGGCCTCCCAAAAAGAAAGAATCTCGCCACCAAGGGGAGCTTCGGTCACTGGCAATGCTTCTTCACTTTGAATGCTGTCTTGCGAAAACCGCGAGTTGACCTCATTGATTGCATCACTGAAAAGCCGTTCAGTCCGATCCAGTATCAGAACTTGATGACTTTTACCCCACAAGTTACCCCATTTCAGAAAACCGGCTGCTCCATCATATACTACCCCAATTTCAGTACTGTCGATAACATCGCTTGACGGTGTATCACCTCCCGCAACCACCAACGCGCTACGGTGCGATTTATGTAAAGCTACAAATTTATCCACTCGCAAAACATCTTGCAGTTGGCCGCCAACATACCGTTGTCCATTTAGATGAATTGCAAGTGGTGTCTGGCGGATTTCATGCTCCAAAATACTCTTCTGGCCAACGATAGCGCAAGTAACCTTCGATCGCATTCCACGTTCTACCGGATCCATTTCGCCAAGGAGACCTTCAACGAATTCATTGATAAACCTGGTGTTGCTTCCTTGTTTTTTGGGTAATCGTCCAGAATGTTTTGCAAGTTGGACTTTTAACGCACTGGACTCTTTAATCAAGAGAGTCTGTTCGCCCCCCTCCTTTGAGTGTACCTGTACCCTAACGCAAAGCTCGCCATTATTCTCTCCGGGTAGTTGTAAAATTCCTCTTAATACTCTTCCAGGCTTTTTGCGATAGATCACCGGCGTACCTGGAGGTGAGTCAAAAAGCATTTCAAAATGAGCAACTTCACTTAATCGATCACGTGCAGCAACATCGCTGATCACCATTCCCAGGCTCACAAAAGCGGCTCCAAAGGCTCGCGTTGGTACAACTACCGCTGTTACAGTGCGCGCATTTGTGTTTTTTAGGTAAGCAAGCTGTTTTCCGATATCAATAAAGTACTCAGCCCATTCCGGCAGACTATACCAGTGACCAGAATCTTCAAAATGTAGATTTATGGGTGATGGCGTGTTCATATAAGTTTCGTTTGGATTGCAGGGACACGACCCGTGTTTTTCGGGTTAAACGAATGATTGAACGAAGCTTTGCATATCCATTCCCTGCCCTTCCAGCTATACATTTTGTTCCACAATAAACCTTGACTGTGAAAAAGAATTACGATCCTTTTAGACTAAGTGCTTATAAGTACATAATTTACTTGTTTAGGCGGATGCACACAAGCAGATCCTACCCGAAAAAAGGGGGGGTACACGCAAAATCAAATAAGATTATTTGCACTTTCTTTCGTGCCATTGGGATTTTGAGCATTTTTTACAACATGGCTAGAGGGCGTTTCAAAACCTGCTTTGATGACGAAAGCGAGGATTTTTGTCTCGACAGCAAGGAGCAAAATCGCAGGCATATTGGGCGATATGGCGAGATTTTGCGACGAAGTCCGGTGAACAAAAAGACCGCTTGCAGTCCAAATTGAGGTTTTGAAATGTCCTCTAATATGTTCCGCCGAAAAAAGCTGTGATCAACATTTTTCGCCAAATTCATCCTCCTTGATTTCAATTTTTACACAACTAAGGTTCCCATTCGGTGCAGGGAAACCATATTGGCAAGACAGGGAAAACGGACAATCATGCGACAAATTACAGGCACTTGACAAGTTGCATGATCTTGATATATTCTGTGATATCGTTGCCACAAGCGTTTCTTTTGGCTTGCGGCGTGGCGCATGTTCGGTCGTTGAGGCCGGCCTTTGGTTGAGGGACAAAGTAGTATTCCCTTGATAAGGAGTTTTCTTTACCGCTATTTTCTGAGGAAGCGGGTCTGCGTGTGCGCCACGGTCTAGAGGTCTTTATGGTATTGCAGCGACTTTAGTCGTGCGCTCTTGGGGATCGTTTTCTCATTTTTCTCGGGTTTGTCCATCTTTGTGCGTTAGGAACGGCGTTTGCGCTCGGGGTACGCGCGGATGGGCAAGATATGGCTTTTTTATTGGTTTGAGATTTAGCGAAAATTGGAGAATTTCATGAGTCAATATAATCTACGGACAGTATTTCGTCAGACGAGTAATTTCTTGTTGCGGGAGTTTTTTGAATCGAAGGGGCATCGGTTGGAGGTGGAATGGGAGGAGCTAAAGGAGACACAGATTGACGGTGTTTACGAGGCGTTCTTGGCGTTGCCGGATGGGGTGCGGCGGGAGTTGGATGTCGATCTTCATGATGTGCATGCCGTGGCTCAGTCGGAGGATGGGCCGCAGATTTTGGTGGAGAAGGCGGTGCGGATGGGGTTGGATATTGCGGGCGAGTTGAACGGGCATGACGGTCGTTATGATATCGCGATGGCCGCGCTGCTGCACTATCCGAAGGTGTGGGAGGCGGCGACGACGTTGGTGCATGTGGGGACGCTCTCGCAACGCTATTGGTATCGGCGTGGTGATCTGCCTCAGCAGCAGCCCGACGTTTCGGAGGTGGCGATCGACACGCTGAGGCGAGACATATCGGCTTTTTATTGGCAGGCCCAGGGGCGAGGGCAGCTCTGCCGGATCGAACATCAGCAGCGGAACGAGAATCTCGACTATTTTTTTGTCTATCTCAGCGATCATGCGGGCACGGATTTGGTGTGGGATGACGAAGGGCATTGTCAGCGGACGTGCCGGCGTCGTGCGTTCGAGGTAGTTTTCGTGTTCGACCGGTCGGCCGGCGTGTTGGATCTGTTTGCATACGGCGGTCAGAAGATCGTCCAGCCGTTGCAAGAGATTTTTGCTAGCGTGATCCTTGGCGTTGTGATCGGTCCGGAGGATAAGTCGACACCCTATTTTGTTGAAGCGTTGAAAAATCGCTCTTTTCAGTTTGCGACGGATCCGGAGGATGGCATTGCAGAAGTGGCGGTACGGATGCTGCGTATGGCGCCGCATGGAAATCCCAGCAAGAAGATTATCGTCAAGCTGACCAAGGAGGGGCAGCCTGACGATATTTATGTGTCGCTGGAAAACGACCTGAACCATGCGAAGCTGCCTCTCTCGGTGCTTCGCGTCGAACGGGCGACGATCGCGATGAAGCTGTCGGGCTATGGACGCCGGAAGATCCTGCGTTTTGACATCGGACCGAAGTCTTGTTCGTTGAAAAGTGAGTCGGAACGGTTTCGCGAGTTGGGCGAAAAGTATCTTTCAAGATGGGGGATCGATCGTGCTGGATAATGCATTAGAGACATTTTGGCTTTACAGCTGCCTCGACAAGCCGTATGTTCCTTATCATGATCTGCAAGAATATCCCGACGACGTTCGCGATAGGTTGCTCGACCTGGGGTTTCTCAAAGAGGGGCTAGCGTCGCAGAGTATAATGTGTAATTGGTGCGGCGAGGATGCCGGCGAGGTGGAGATGATCGAACACGTCGATGGAACACGGGTTTTTACTGCCTACTGTCCCGAGTGCGGATTGATTCAAGTCGAGCCTGACCAGATGCGGCAGTGGTTCCCGAACTACGCAGCCGTCGCAGAGTGGCTGGGGCGGCAGCTGAAGTGTCGCGGCGATTTGGAGACGGTTCTTTCACAGAAGCTCTGGAACGTTGGCCGCGCGGCCGTTGCCGGCCAATCACGCCCGATTTGGTTGGCCAGAACGATGGACGAAGATATCAAACGATTCCTGCCGGACGGGAAGCAGCCGATCTTTTTCGTGATCTTTCCGCAATACGACCGCGCGAAGGCGAGCGATCCCGACCGTACGTTTTCGATCAGTGAACTCACTTATATTGAATCGGGAGAGTTACGGTTCGACGCAACGATCGTTCATGACCAGATTGAATCTGTCATGGCCAACCTTGAGCCTGCTGTTCCGGTCCCTCGGAAGGATGCGAAACGGGCCTCCGTTGCCAAGTCACTCAAACACGAACTGCATCAGCATATCTTGTCCATGAAAAGCCTACTGGCCAATACGGACGAGAAGCTGCCTCGGCTTACGCAAAGGGAACTCGCGATGCGGCTGGGCGAAACCGAGCCGATGGTTTCCCGGATCCTGAAAGAGGCGGATGAACTCCTGCGGATCCTTTGGCAGACGGCCAACAACCCGGACATGATCCGACGCTACGCTCGACGAGCGTGAGCCGTTCGCGGCTGCCGCAATTACAAGGCCTTTTTTGTTATTAGCATGACGAAGAAGGCCTTTTTTATTTTCTTGTCGTGAATCACCTCTCTGGACGTCTTCTTTCACAAGAAATTTCAGCTGCCGCTTTTTCGTGAAATCTTTTTTGGGAATCTGGAATTCTTAAGTCTTTGAAATAGAGGAGGTTGCGACCGGAAAAAGATTTCATGTCGCTGTTTCCTGAAATTTTCCACCAGGGTGTCGGCCGTCGCAACGTGCGTCGACCAAACGCGAAACACCCTCTGGTTTGGAGAATTTTAGATGAATCAAAACGATCGACACGAAAACGGACTTCTTACGGAAGAGCAAACGCACGCTACACAGACCGCGACTCTGCCGGACATCACGCCCTATGCGATGACTTTCATCCAGCACAAAGCCAAGCAGCTTGTTGGAAAGTGTGGAATCCGCGAGCATGACCGCGAGGATATCGAGCAGGAGCTCTATCTTGACCTATGGCAGCGGCTTGACAAATTCGATGGCGACAAAGCCACATACAACACTTTCGTGCAACGGGTCGTCGAAAACAAGATCTCGGATCTGCTTCGAGAACGGTGTAGCGATAAAAGTCGGCTAGAGCGGTTGCATCTGAGTTTTTCGCGAGTCGTTCAGCTTGACGAAGCAAACGGTTGTACCATCACGCTTGGCAACACCATTTATAACGAACAGGCTAATCGTAACAGAATCCGTACTTGCCAAGAAGAACAAGATCATGCCATCGATGTTCGTTTGATTATATCGAGGCTTCCCGACTATCTTCAAAAATCTTGTGAACTTCTTCTGGAAGGTCACACCACTGCCGAGGTAGCTCGCATGATGGGCATGAAACGGGTCTGCTTTTACGAGCAGGTGATCGAACCATTACGCGAAATCTTCCGCGAGGCGGATTTAGAAAATTTCTTCTAAATCCCGAAATTTTTCCGACACTTTGCCCTTGCGCCGGGTAAGAAAGGAACAAGCAGCCTACGGTGCCAAGCTCTCCGGCCGGGTTGCTTCTCAGCGGGCGATCTGTCTGACACGGGTGAGTTCTCATCCGGGTCAGACCACCGCTGAAATTGCTTGTGCAACAAACCTGAAGCGACACATGACCAGCCGGGCGACGGGAGCAGCATTATGAAGTTTCTTCCCACATACCACACGATGTCGTTCCATGACGACGCGAGCAAAACCGATCGCGATGCCTTCGAGGAGGGCGTTGCGTATGCGGAGAAAAACAGAGACTCCATCCGGATGCCCGGCAAGGATCGGATCTTCGAGGCGGGCATCATCGCGGCACTTATTCAAAACATGGAAACCATGGAAAAGAAAGGATAAACATGACGCTATTGGATCATATCATCAACAAAAACACTCCCTCACCACCGAAGGGGATCATTTACGGTCCGCCGGGGATCGGGAAGAGTACGTTCGGTGCTTCGGCCGGCAACTCGCTGATTATCGATTGCGAAAATGGTGTCGGCGCGATCGCTTGTAAGCGGACGCCGTATCTGGCCAGCTGGCCGGAGATTCTTAGCTGGCTGCAGGTGATCGAAAACGAAGACCATTCGTATGAAACCATCGTGATCGATTCGATCGACTGGCTGGTTCGACGCATCGAGGAGCATGTTTCCGGATGTGCAAGCGGTAAGACCGATGCGACGCTCAATCGTTCGCATGGCGGCTACGGCAATGGCAAGCAGGTGCTGAAGAACTATGTTTATCAACAGCTTTTGCCGCTGCTGGATCGGATCGTCTCACGCGGCGTGGCGGTTATTCTTTTGGCCCATGTCAAGCGGACCGAGGTTACCGATGTCGATGGGCTGACCATCGAAAAGACGGTTCCCGATCTACTGGATGACTATCTGAATACGATCGTCGAGTGGTCCGATTTCGTCTGTCTGGCTCGGATGGACGGTGAAGAGAACCGCTATCTGGTCACCCGCGAAACGTCCCGGGCCCTTGCGAAGAACCGCTATCATCTCCCCGAGGTGCTCCCCTTCGATTGGCCTTCGTTTGCCGGAGCGATCGCAAACGGCCTGAAACATACGTTCACCTAAACATGTCGAACCAGTTCGACCATTTAACTAACACACAAAAACCTTATAGGAGAAATACCCATGGCAAACCTGAATGGATTTGATGCGAACCAAGTCGATCCGAGCACCTCTTTCGATCCGATCCCGGCGGGCAAGTATGTGGCCGTGATTACCGAATCGGAAATGAAAGACACTAAAAGTGGCGTCGGGCAGTATCTGCAATTGACGTTCGACATCATCGATGGAAAGTACAAAGGCCGCAAGCTCTGGTCCCGGCTG